>JASJXV010000019.1 GCA_030123805.1 Gammaproteobacteria bacterium | reverse complement strand
ACCAACGCATGAGAGCACCACTTTCGATGCTGGACAAATTAATCGTACAGGTCGATCTGGCTGTGAAGAGCGTTGCTGGGGGCATAACTACAAAAACCCGGCTATCACCGGCAGGGGATGTCGAAAAATCCATCTTGTCGAACCAGGAAGCCGCACGGTCAGTAAGACTCATGCGCGTGAATCACAGTGGCGAGGTTTGTGCACAAGCCTTGTACCAGGGTCAGGCTCTAGCCGCAAAATCCGCCGAGCTGGAGCAGACCATGAATCAGGCATCCCAGGAAGAAATTGACCATCTGGCGTGGTGCGAAGCGCGTATCGAAGAACTTGATGGACATACCAGTTATCTCAATCCTCTCTGGTATATGGCAGCATTCACAACAGGGATGGTAGCGGGGCTCATTGGTGACAGATATAACCTGGGATTTCTCGCCGCAACCGAAGATCTGGTATGCGAACATCTTGAAGATTATATTGAGAAATTACCGCAAGCGGATCTTGAGGGGCGTGCCATCCTGTCACAGATGAAGCTGGACGAAAGAAAACACGCGACCATTGCCAGGGACGCAGGGGGGGTGGAATTACCCGCCGCTGTGAAGAGTTTGATGCGCGGTTTCTCGCGACTGATGACATTCTCCACTTACCGTTTATAGAACTGAGATCCCTTCAGCAGCTCCCGCCATTAGCCGGATTCCTGAGGTTCCTTAATGGTTCCACCGGTAGTCTGAGCGCACCTGCGCCCTGACCATCAGCCTCTGTAGAGCAAATTGAGGTGCTTCTCCAGGTTCTCCAAGCGGGACAATTGCATCCGCTCATCAGATGGCAGCATATGATTAACCGGGTTTATATTTCTTCTCATCATTCGCGTGTGGTAGAACAACACCTCCGGAACATTTATTTCGTTGATAAGGTAGTGTTTCTTACAGATCGCAGGTAGATAGTCCGAGATAGATGCCACCTCATTAGAACCAAATTCAAGACGCCCGGTGCCTGATGGTTGATAGCCACGAATACGAAAGTCTATGGTCGCCACGTCGCAAGTTATGTGCGTAAACAGTAAAGGCAAAGTTTCCAGAGGTGAGACAGCGCCGCAAGTTGCCAGATCCAGATCAAGCCGTAAACTGCAGAGTCCTGTATCCAGATGTAATTGGGGATAGGTATGCACGGTTAGGTGACTCTTGTCCAGATGACCGAGTAGGCTATTGGTTCTGAGTTGTTGTGAAGGTCCGGGATGTCCCTCATCCGCAAGTAGTAATGCGACACTGGTGCCGAGTGGATCATACTGCTCAGATGCTATGTTAAGAACTTTGGCGCCGATCAGATCCGCTGTTTCTTCAAGCAAACCGATAAGAAAAGTCGTATCGTACTTTGCGTTCAGATAATGCGCGGCAGCTTGCAAGCCTGCGTCGGAATTCGCTGCAAAAACCTGAAATGCATTTAAGCCGAGAGATCTCGTCAGGTTGTATGGCTGCTCAGAATGGTTGGTCATGGTCAAATTAATTGTGAATCCGGGGATATGTAGTGTTGATATGTGGACTAAATTGAGGTCGAATCAGAGGTTCTTTTTATCTCAATCCTCCAAAATCTCATAATCATGGGTAATATTCACTCCACCTCGTACCAGCATGATAGATGCCGAACAGTATTTGTCAGCAGATAGGCGAATAGCTTTTCTCACTTGCGAGTCTTTGAGATTTTTCCCTTTTAAGACAAAATGAATATGAATATCGGTGAATACCGCAGGTATCTCATCCGACCTTTCTGCGCTGATCTCTGCGACGCAATCAGATACCTGCTGCCTGGATTTTTTAAGTATATTGACAACATCAAATGCAGTGCACCCACCCAACCCTGTTAGCATCATCTCCATGGGTCGGGGTCCCATATTTCGACCGCCGCTATCCGCTGGTCCGTCCATAACAACCACATGGTTGCTCTCGGTCTCCCCCAGGAACATCGCATTGTCGACCCATTTTATCCTGATTTTCATACCCGTATTAGCAACTCTCTGAGTTTGATATTAATATCTTATGGTACCGTTTTGATCCGGTTACAATAGTAATGAAGGATACCATGTAAGCCACAGGTTTTGGGGTGTTATTATGCTGGTGTGTGGCGCTGGCAACAGCCTGCTCTCACTCTGTTGGATTCTGAAATAACCCTTGAATCCATTCCGATAAAGGATATGGAATGACATGATAGTTAGATAGAAGTTACTTAAAAGCCTTGTAGCAGGTATCATGACAAGGACTGCGAGAAGCAGGATACACGATACAAGACAACCGGTTAGGGATGCTCTGGTTGTTTGGTTTTTAAGGGCAAATCGAATGCACCTGTAGCGGCCCCAGCCAGAAAATCGCATATATGCTGTAAATATGCTAGTTTCCAGTGTGTTCGCCCACGGATAGGGTCGACATTCAGTCCCAAAGGTCGAGGATCCAACACCGAAAATGGTAAGTCTGTCGCTCAATACACCAAAAATTGAGAACCTGGAAGCCTTTCTTGCAGCCGCGCACAGGCGACGCTACACCCGCAATAACACCATTATTATTGCCGGCGAAGAAAGTAAATCCCTGTATTACATTACCCGTGGTTCGGTAACGGTATTTATCGAGGATGAGCATGGCAAGGAAATCATCGTTGCGTATTTGAATGAGGGTGATTTTATCGGTGAAATGGGCTTATTCGGTGAAGATATTCGTACTGCATGGGTGAAAGCCAAAACAGATTGTGAAGTCGCTGAGGTCAGTTATGCCAAGTTTGCAGAGCTGGCGGTCAAGGACAGCTCTATGCTTTATGCCATCAGCAGTCAACTTGTCGATAGACTGGAGAAGACCACCCAGAAGGTGGGTGATTTGGCATTTCTTGATGTTACCGGTCGGGTTGCCAGGACGCTGTTGGACTTGAGCAAAGAGCCGGATGCGATAACGCATCCGGATGGTATGCAGATCAAGATTACGCGCCAGGAAATCGGCCGGATTGTAGGTTGCTCAAGGGAAATGGTGGGGCGCGTTTTGAAAACACTGGTAGATCAAGGGCTGGTTTCGGTCAAAGGCAAGACAATGGTGGTGTTCGGAACGCGATAGTAAGGAGTCTGTCGGACACCTCAGTCCGACAGACTCCAGGACTTCAGTTTTAAAAAAATAGCTGCTGCAGTTTCTCACCCGGGGAATCAGCACTCAAAAACGCTTCACCTACCAGAAAAGACATAACACCCCTGTCACGCATCTGTTTCACATCCTCTTTCGTTCGTATGCCGCTTTCAGTGACCACCAGAATCTCCTGGCTGATTTCAGGTAGCAGGTCCCAGGTTGTCGAGAGATTGGTCTGGAAAGTATGCAGATCGCGATTGTTTACGCCGATCAGTCGGGGTTCTAGTTGCAGGGCGTTTGCCAGTTCACTGGCATCATGCACTTCCAGCAGCACGTCAAGACCCAGGCCAAGAGCCAGCTCATATAGCTCTTTAAGTTGATTCCGGTGTAGAGCTGAGACTATCAACAAAATGCAATCAGCCCCCAGCAGTCTTGCTTCATACACCTGATACGGATCGATGGTGAAGTCCTTGCGTAGAACCGGCAGATCACAATGGTCTCTGGCTTCTTTCAGGTAGCTGTCAGCACCCTGAAAGAAATCCACGTCAGTAAGCACAGAGAGGCAGGTGGCGCCACCGGATTGATAACTTGCAGCTATTTGTGCGGGGAAGAAGTCCTTCCTTATTACACCTTTGCTGGGTGAAGCCTTCTTAATTTCCGCGATAACGGCCGGTTGGCCCTGGCGGATTTGAGTCTCAATTGCATTCACAAATCCCCTGATGTTCCCGGCAGCATCAATGGCATCTCTCAATTCTTCCAAAGGTAACTGCTGTCTGCGTTCGGCCACCTCCACCTGTTTTCGGTCCAGGATTTTCTGCAGAATAGTTGGCCTATTCATGCGACATTCATATGTTCACTGAAGTCAACCAACTGTTTCAATTTCTCGGTTGCTAATCCTGTGGCAATCGCATCCTGAGCCATTGCAACTCCCCGGGAGAGCGTATCGCAGCAATTAGCTGCATATATGGCGGCACCGGCATTGAGCAATACAATATCAGTAGCCGCTCCTCCGTCGCCGCTAAGCGCCTTGTTGGTCATTTCCAGGCTTTCCTCTGCTGTATCGACAACGAGATCGCTTAGGCTGGCTCGATGCAACCCAAAGTCTTCTGGAGAGACAATGTACTCCGTGATCTCATCGTCTTTGAGCTCTGCTATATGAGTAGTTGCCGAGATACTAATCTCATCCAGATCGTCGTCCGAATGCACGACCAGAACATGTTTGCTGCCCAGCATTTTCAATACCTCCGCCAACGGCCTGACCCATTTGCGGTCGAATACACCTAATACCTGATTCGGCGCACCAGCCGGATTGGTCAGCGGCCCAAGTAGGTTGAATATGGTGCGAATGGCCATCTCCTTTCTGGGACCGATAGCGTATTTCATAGCTGTGTGGTAGTTGACTGCAAACAAAAAACCAACACCCACCGATTCAATGCATCGAGCGACCTGTTCCGGAGTTAAATCCAAGTTAACGCCTGCTGCTTCTAACAGATCGGCACTGCCGACCTTACTTGAAGCTGCCCGATTGCCGTGTTTGGCAACCCTGGCTCCGGCCGCCGCAGTGACTATGGCGCTGGCTGTAGAAACGTTAAATTTTCCTGAACCGCTACCGCCGGTGCCACAGGTATCAACCAGGTTCTCCTTGGATACCTCGACGCTAGTGGCTAGAGAACGCATAACCTGAGCTGCCCCCAGGATTTCATTGACCGTTTCACCTTTCATTCGCAGAGCGACCAGAAATCCCCCGGTCTGAGCGTCGGTGGACTTGCCGGTCATGATAAGCTGCATGACCCGGGTCATCTCCTCCCGTGAGAGATTCTGCCCAGCTACCGCCATATTAATCGCAGTCGGCATATCCATATCGTTATCCTGATTTCCTGGCATCATGCAAAAAGTTCCTGAGTAAATCATGGCCCTGTATAGTCAGGATGGACTCAGGGTGAAATTGTACTCCCTCTATCTGCAGCTCTCGATGTTTCACTGCCATGATTTCATCGATTTCGCCCTCACTGGTTTCTGTCCATGCAGTAATTTCCAGGCAATCCGGGAAACCGGACGGATCTATCACCAGAGAGTGATACCGTGTTGCTTCAAAAGGATTTTCAAGCCCCTTGAATAGGCTCTGGCTATTGTGCCAGATCATCGAGGTCTTACCGTGCATAACGCGTTTTGCTCTGATGATCCGTGCACCGAAAACCTGACCGATGCTTTGGTGGCCGAGACAGATGCCCAGGATAGGAAGCTTATCCCCGAAATACGCAATGGTTTTCATCGAGATACCTGCCTCATTGGGAGTACACGGACCGGGAGAAATCACAATCATCTCCGGATCCAATCGCTCAATTTCAGCCAGGGTGATTTCATCATTCCGGAACACTTCGACTTGTTGCCCAAGTTCCCCCAGATACTGGTAAACGTTAAAGGTAAACGAATCGTAGTTATCGATCATTAACAGCATGTATGGTGCCCTTGTTCTCTAAATCGTTTGTCAAAACCGTCACCCGGCGCATCACTTTGCAATGATGTTGCGGGGTGCATTTTTGTCGCGGGTGCGAGGATT
The DNA here is from genome assembly GCA_030123805.1 of Gammaproteobacteria bacterium. Lineage (GTDB taxonomy): Bacteria > Pseudomonadota > Gammaproteobacteria > Pseudomonadales > Azotimanducaceae > JASJXV01. The sequence continues at coordinate 29,295 of JASJXV010000019.1, read as the reverse complement.
TTCCTGCGCATCAGGTTCATGATTTAGTCCCCCCTCTGCCATTGCAGCAGCCCTGAATATGGCTCTTGCCTTGTTGATGGTCTCCTTCCACTCCAACCTGGGTATAGAGTCCGCCACGATGCCAGCACCGGCTTGTATATATAACTTGTTCTGTTTGATGACGGCGGTACGAATGGCAATCGCCGTGTCCATATTGCCGTCCCAGGACAGATAACCCACTGCGCCACCGAATATACCCCGCTTCACTGGTTCCAGTTCATCGATAATTTGCATTGCTCTGATCTTGGGAGCACCACTGAGGGTACCTACGGGTAATGTGGCTCTTAACAGATCCATGGCATGCATGTCGGGTCGGATGGTGCCAGTTACGTGGGATGCGATGTGCATTACGTGGGAATAACGTTCCACTGTCATCATCTCTTTTACCTCCACGCTACCAATCTCGCAGACACGGCCGATATCGTTCCGGCCCAGATCAATCAACATCAAATGTTCGGCGATTTCCTTCGGATCTGCCAGGAGTTCCTGTTCCATAGCCAGATCTTCCTGTTCATCCATACCACGTCTTCTGGTGCCTGCAAGTGGTCTGACCGTTACTTTACCTTGATCCAGGCGCGCGAGGATTTCAGGTGACGAACTGACGATATGAAAATCATCCAGATTCATATAGTACATATAGGGAGATGGATTCAATGATCTTAATGCGCGATAGAGATCCAATGGATCTGCTTCAAGGGTTATGGACATCCTTTGCGCAAGTACCACCTGCATTACATCACCGGCCAGAATATACTCTTTGATCTTGTCAACATCTGTCTCGAAGTTATCTTTACCATAGCTGGAGACAAAGTCTTCTTCGTGCACGTAGGGACCTGCAGCAGGCTCACGTCTTTCCCTGGGAATGGGTGCGGATAATTTGGTTACCAGGCGATCCAGCTTCTCGAGCGTTTTCTCATAGATGTTTTCGAGTTTGGGGTCTACGTGAGATACCAGGTGCAATTTACCTCTGAGGCTGTCAAAAATAATAACATCATCGGAGACCATCAGCAGGATATCCGGAGTGCCAATGTCGTCAGGTGGCTGCGTGTCACGCACTTTTTTTTCTACATAGCGGATGGTGTCATAGCCAAAATAACCCACGAGACCACCGGTGAAGAGTGGCAATTCTGGCAGCGATGGCGCCCTATACCTGTTTTGTAATGCTTCGATATAGTTCAATGGGTCTTCCACCTCAAGGGTTTCAATGATCTCTCCATCCTGTTCGACCAGAATCTTGTACCCGTAAACTTTAAGAATTGTGCGGCAGGGGAGTCCGACTATTGAATATCGTCCCCAACGTTCTCCTCCCTGTGCAGATTCCAGAAGGTAAGTATAGGGGGCGTCAGCCAACTTAAGATAAGTGGACAGGGGTGTGTCAAGGTCGGCCAAAACTTCTCGGGTAACAGGGATGTGGTTGTAGCCCTGTTCGGCGAGTTCAGCGAAAAGGTCGGGAGTCATCGGGTCTCCAGGGTGTTGCATAATTTATCGGATGTGCGAGTGTGGCAAGTTGCCAAAGGTTTTTGACTATCAGATACGCCATCGCCAGGATGATTGATACGCAATCAGGACACCGCGCTGGTCCACTAATTGGCCAAACCTGCCAGCTGTTTTCGCATATCAAGGATGGTTTTCGCGTAGTCGTTACTTTCAAAGATAGCGGAACCTGCGACAAAAGTATCGGCGCCTGCCTTTGCGATGGATGCGATATTGTCAATTTTCACACCGCCATCGATTTCCAGTCTTATCTCATTACCACCTGCGTCTATTATCTTTCTGACTTGTTCCAGTTTATCCAGCGTGGCTGGAATGAACCGCTGACCGCCGAAGCCAGGGTTGATTGACATGAGCAGTATCATATCCAGTTTATCCATCGTGTAATCCAGATAGCCGAGACCGGTAGTTGGATTGAATACAAGACCTGATTTGCAGCCGCCATTTCTGATCAGTTGCAGAGATCGATCTATGTGATCGGTAGCCTCGGGATGAAATGTAATATAAGTCGCACCGGCTTCAATAAAATCTCCGATGATGCGATCCACGGGTTTAACCATGAGATGGACATCAATAGGCGCCTTGATGCCATGGTTGCGTAGTGCCTTGCAAATCATGGGACCGATGGTCAGATTGGGAACATAATGGTTATCCATAACGTCAACGTGAATTATGTCCGCACCAGCTTCCAGTACGGCACTGACTTCATCGCCTAAACAGGCAAAGTCTGCAGATAATATAGAAGGCGCAATTTTAAAGTCCATGTACCTCACCGGTGACTGACTGCGTAAAGTGACATTCTAACTGAATTGATTCCTGACTTGGTCGCAAATTGTTCGGGTTTCCGGAAGTTGATCAGATTCCGGTTTATTTTATGCCTTGTTAAGTAAGTCCAGACGTTCCGGTGTGCCTACATCGGTCCAACTACCCGTAAAGTGTTCCCCTGTCATGCGTCCTGCCGTGATAGCGGGAAGGAAGAGGTCGCGGAGGGGTGACCTGCCAGGCGCCAGGCCATCAAACAGCTTAGGATGCAAAACACTGATGCCGCTCCAGGTCAGTTTTTTATCAGCATCGGGGTCCAGAAGAGACAAGCCGTTAACTTTCCTGTCTGAAATCGCATAATCGCCATTTGGATGGTGATCCGGGTTATCGACCAACACCAGATGACCCAGAATGGGTTCTCCCTCGAGCGGGAACGCATTGATCAGGCGTGAAAAATCATAGTCGGTAAATATATCAGCATTAAGTACTACGAACGGATCAGCTCCTATCAGATCCACAGCATTGAGTATGCCTCCGGCGGTATCCAACAATTTTGTTTCGTGAGAGTACTGTATATTCGCTCCAAGATGTTCCCCGGTACCGAGATGAGATTGAATTTTGTCAGCAAAATGATGCAGGTTGATTACCAGATCAATAATGTCAGCTTTCACGAGCGCTATGACGTTGTGCTCGATTAATGATCGGTTACCAACAAATAGCAAAGGTTTGGCGGTGGTATCCGTGAAGGGCCGCATACGTTTGCCTTTCCCGGCTGCCAGTATGATAGCTTTCACTTTTTATGGCTTCTGAAATCGGGCCGATAAATATCCGTCATTTTGCCCTATGCCGCCCACTTTTGGCCATTACTGGCGTGGTCCAACATCATTTCGAACACGTTGTCGCATTTCTCTCGGAACAAGACCCTGTCATAGCTGTCCGGCAGTTTCTTATCCAGCACCTGCTCCACTGCGGATCGGACAACCTTCTGTGACTGCGAATCTTTATACCAATCCTGAACCAGAACCTTAGGGGGTTCATCCAGTAAACGATGCAACAGCGATCTGGCGGCCAGTTTGACCTTCTGTGTTTCGTACCGGCTCATCTTGTCTTTCTTCAGCAGGTCAAATACTTCCAACTCATCGACTGTTAAGCCATCGCGCACATGCCGCTCATCCTCTGATTGCATGTTTAGCGCGAATGTTTTCAAGTCTTCAAAATAGTTTTCCGTAGATGAGCCACCCGCGTTATAGGTATCAACAATCTCCTGCAGACGCTGCGCAAAATCGGTACGGGTCATATTCTGCTCAAGCATCTGCTCCAGTTTACGTTCGATGAAGGAACGCAGATCGGCAATCTGTATGTTCTCGTATTGTGCCAGTTTGAAATCTTCGCTCAGCTTCTCGAAATCGATCTTGCTCAGGTCCCAAGTCTTGCCTGTTCGATATCGTCTTCTGAAATGAAATTAGGCATATTCAAACACTATCCAAGCAATATTTTGCTATAATTGTACGCATGAAGCAAAAAACCCTTACCCGGACAAACCCGCACCTGAAGGATGGAATTAAGGCCCGCAGACTCCTGATTCGCAGCCTGGCCAGCTCCACTGCGATTGAAACGGGCGAGGCCATTGAAAAAATCGAAGCGAAGCTCACCCTGAAACATATCACCCGCTATCCCGTAACACTTGCCTGAACAGGTCGGTCATCGGCTTGTAATCAGCCAGTCCAGCCTGTATCGCCGAAAAATAGCGTGATTTGTTGTTATCCAGGTAAGAGAAATCCAGCACTGGTTTTCCGGCTTGCAAAGCCATCACTATGGCAATCAGTCGGGAAAGGCGGCCATTACCTTCACGGAAAGGATGCACCAGGACAAACTCAATGTGGACCACTGCAATCGCTTCAACCAGGGGTTCATCAGCCATGCCCGCACAAGGCGTATAAATGGCCAGAAATTTACTATCGAAAACATCCATCAGTCGGGGAATCTGCCCGGCCGCTGCAAACTGAAACGCATCCTTCCCCATGTTGACTGAACGTTCCTTGCCTGCCCACTCATAGACATTACCCAGCCAGCGGCGATGCCATTCGTATACATCCGCGACTGTTAATCGTTTATCAAAGGTGACTTCGTTGATCACGGCATCAGTCAGTTGATCTAGTAATTCCAGTTCTACATCATCCATATCCGATGGGTCGGTTATGCCGAGTTTGTTGGCCAGAACCCGATTATCCGATCCGGGCTGATAACGGCCTTCTGAGCTGTTCGCTACGTCGTAACGGTCGGCCATCAGGGTTGATCCTGCATACTGGGTGGGAACCGAATGTCCAGGTTCTCGACGGAGAGTTTTCCGGAGATCAGCCGTCCCAATAAGGTATTCCTCGTGGTTTCAGCTAAGTTTGTCTGTTTTAGCAGAATCTCGATTTTTTTAAAGAGTGAAAGCGTCAGGCTGTTGAAATCCTTAATTAATGCATCAGGTGGGCTGAGTATCTCTATCTTTCTGAACGTCGACTTAATAAGCTCCGCGAATGTAGCACCGCCCGATAGCAACTCGAAATATGTTTTGTTGAGCTTCAGCCAGTGATACAAGTATGTTAGGGAAAATTTTTCGTTTGGGATGCACGTAATAAAACCCTGATTGGTGCATGCGATAGTCGTATTGATACCAATGGCTCCGATTGTTGCTCGACTTGTCATCATAATTGAATATGGCGGGAACATTCTAGCTGAACTACTGGCCACCCCTTCCTCGGTACTTTGATCCCCCGACTTAGCCAGAAATATGCCGCTACTAGCAGTAATATCCGATGGTGTATACCAATTCACCCTCCCTTCATCCCAGTATCGACTTACCGTCTTGGATGGTGTCCCACCTCCCATGAATTCAAATGCGTCTTCAATAATAGTGAAATCCCACGCTATAGGCACTCCCTTCTCAAACTTCGCATTCGCATGTCCCGGAAACCGCATGCGCACAAACCATTCGCGGTAGATTTCCTCGGCCATCTTTTCCAATAGCGCGATGCGGCGTTTGTTGTTTTCAATCAGGTCATCGTAGGAGCATATAATACTAACGATTTTCCTTTGCAGATCTTTGCTTTCAGGGAAATAAACAGGAACTCGCCTCAATATATGTGTATTCAGATTCGGCATCGTCGCCCCGATCGCTTGATTCTGAATCCATCCAATAATCTCTTGCATCATCAAATACAGATGCAAGAATTCTGGTATGACAGAAGAATCACCCAATGTGATGCGTAGACAACCTGTGCCACAAAGCCATCCGATATTTTCGTCCCTTATAATAGCCTGTCTTCCAATATCACCCCGCCTTCCGTAAACTATATCTCCTGCCGACAACATGTGTTTATTAAGCCTTACAACGTGATTTTCTGAGACACGTGCAATCCTTGAGATATCAATCTTTCCCTCCATTATGTCTGCTGGCATAACAACCGGAGTACCTTCGATTTGATAATCTGACTGATGCAGTTGCGATCCAAAAGGACCTGTCTTTACCTCACCACCTCCGGCATCGCAGATCTCACCAATAGTCTTTTTAGTCCAGCCTTTCATTATTCACCGGCTATGTTCATAACATTCTTGTGAATAATGCTCGCTAATAAATCAGATTCTATGGTTAAGCTCGCATACTGATCATGAAACTCGACAATTTCGCTTATAAACTCTTCTTCCGTCTTCCCATCCTCCTCAATCACTACACCCACATATCGTCCCGGATTCAGCGAATAATCCTGTTCCCTCACTTCCTCAGGTGTCGCCAGCTTGCACAGCCCGGTGACATCTTCATATTCCGCGTTCGGGAAGCGTTCCTGTAGCCAGTGAATATGCCTGTAGTAGCTCTCCGCATTTTTTACCTGGGCGTGAAGTGCTTCCAGTGCGGTTTTCAGCGCCCTGGTTTTTGATCTGTGGTATTACGCTTACCTTTGTTCTGTCCTGCCCTGGTCTTTCTTTTTGGCTTTTGTCTTTTTACGTGGGATGCCATAGGTATTAAAGCGTTTGTCGCCTTCCACACGCGCCAGACTTACGTCATCTACGTTGAACGGTGGATTGGCCATGACGTAATCAAATTTTCCGATGACCAGCGTTTATCTTTCAGGCGACTGCGCAAACGTAATTCCAAGCCTCTCAGATGCTGAATCAGGCCTGCATCATTCTGCTCGGTTCGACCTGCTGAAAGTAACGCAGTTGGGTCGTGTAATTTTCCAATAGGGAAATAGATAGGCTTGTTTATATAAGTGCAGGAATTTATCATAGCGCCGCACTCTTCCTTCAGAAACTTGCGAACAATATCGATTGTGAAAGTGAAATGGAAAGACTTTTCCGAACAGTATTTTAGATAGCATCCAACTACTACTGCCAATGCACCAATGTGCCGACCTTTGGCTACCAATGATAGAGCACAATATCGAAACAGATCGGTAATACCTTTCGCATGGGCACTCAGTGGGTGACTTGCTTGTCGCCACCTCTGACTCGTTTGCGCGATTTGAATACATTGTGCTCGATTAGCGAGAGGTTACCCACAGGTAGCAAAGGTTTGGCGGTCGTATCCGTGAAGGGCCGCATACGTTTGCCTTTCCCGGCTGCCAGTGTGATAGCTTTCACTTTTTATGGCTTCTGAAATCGGACCGAAAAATATCCGCCATCTTGTCCATTCTTGGTAAAACAATATCCTTCAGCCAACTATTGTAAGCCAGTAACTCCGGATACTTACTGCTGGTCATCAGAATATATTGCATGACTCGTGGTATGTCTCGCAGGTAGGCCGGTTTACCATCCCTTAAGAATAATCGGGTAAAGATTCCTGCACACTTTATATGTCGTTGTAGTGCGATGAGGTCGAACCAGCGTCTAAAATGTTTGAGATCCGCAATAGAGAGTATGCCTGCTGCTTCTGCCAGATTGGTATAGTCCCGAACCCAATGCGAGAGTTGCTCATCGGACCAATGCAAGTAGCAATCTTTCAGTAACGAAGCCACATCATATGCAACGGGACCTATGACGGCATCCTGAAAATCCAGAATACCAGGGCTGTTGTGGCGTGTAACCATCAGATTTCGGGAGTGAAAATCCCGGTGCGTAAGAACCTGAGGTTGCTCGAGTGCGTTGTCGACTAAAACTCCTGCGACCGATGGGAAATCAGCGTAGTCGTCAAGTTTCAGTTGGCCGCCAATGAACCACTCGGAGAACAGGGATAGTTCTCGCAAGATAAAGTCAGCGTCAAATACTGGAATGGTACAGGACGAATGATCGATCCTTTGTATCCTGACCAGGCATTCGATAGCGGAGCGATACAGGCTGTCAGCACTCTCTTTTGAACTTGTGGCTGAGAACAGTGCCGAATAGTACAGATCGTCCCCCATATCCGAGAGGAGCATAAAACCATGCTCAAAATCGACATGATGCACCTTGGGTACATTCACATTGTAATCACCCAGCAATTTGGCCAGAGCAACAAACTGCCGGTTATTTTCCCTCTCCGCGGGTGCATCCACAGCAACATATGAAGAATTCCCGATCTGAACGCGATAATAACGGCGAAAACTGGCATCTCCCGAGATGGGGATGAGCGAGATCCCTGCGCCATTTGGTCCCGGCAAGACAGAGTGAACCCAATGCGTGAGTTGGCTTGTACGAACCACCATAAACTGACTGACCAGAGTGATTGAATGCTTTATTATCCACTATCTCCATCAGTTGCGGCTATGTCTACCTTTCACCAGCTATGATTTTTGTACAATTTTCAATAAGACCCGGTTGGGCCTTTAGATGGCGGGCATGTTTAAATATAGCCGTAATCGGCATGATTTCACTCATGCTCCAGACTGCCTCTGCTGCGCCTTCAACAACGGCAAGCGCAAAAACCGAGAGTCAGCTCAAAATCAATAAACAGACCGCAGCTGAAACCGATTGGGTGTCGTGGGAGTCGCTCGATGAACGACAGCGTTCAGCCCTGCCGTGGTATTGCAATGGGGCCTACAAACAGCCGGATTGGCTAGGTGCTTTCCAGCTTGCAAAGGCCAGTGGCGGTGATCCTCCCACAACGGCTTCAGCCGAACAGGCCGATTACACGGTTGATGGCGAAACCTTGTTGCAAGGAGATGTTGTAATACGCCAGGGAGATCGTGAACTGATCGCTGATCTGGCCAGGGTAAATCAGGCTCAGGATTTGGTGTCTCTCGAGGGAAATGTTGAACTCCGGCAACCCGATTTGCTGATCAAGGGAGCCAGGGGTCAGGTTGACTTGACCAGTAGCAGAGGTGAACTGGAAGATTCTTCCTTTGTTATCCATTCTGCAGGTGTTCGGGGTCGTGCAGAGAGAATAGTGCATACTGAGGATAATCACATTCTGATTGAAAAAGGGCATTTCACCCACTGTGCGCCCAATGACAATTTCTGGCTGCTGAGTGGCCAGGAGATAGATCTGCGGCTTAATTCAGGGTATGGCACGGCGCGCCATGTGATCATTAGAGTTAAGGATTTCCCGATTTCCTATATACCATACCTGAGATTTCCGCTTGGGGATGTTCGATCGTCAGGATTCCTGAGTCCAGGTTTTGGTCATGATAGCGATGGCGGAACGGACATCTCAGTCCCCTACTACTTCAATTTCGCGCCTGATTATGATGCAACCTACACGGCCAGGAGCATATGGAAGCGTGGACTGCTGAATGAAAGCCAGTTCAGATTTATGACTGCGAGAAGCCAAAACGAAATTAATGCTGCCTTCCTGCATAAAGATGATGTGTACGATGACCGGGATGCGGTTGAAATCGTACTCACGGACACGGTTTTGGTGGGCGAGAAGCGTAAACAGGACCGCTGGTTTCTGAATGTTCGCCACACAGGCGGATGGGACCGACGGTTAAAGTCAACAATACGTTACAGCGTGGTGAGTGATGATGAATATTTTCACGATATAGGGGCTAATGTGGGTTCGGCAGCCGTGGCGCAATTTGTTCAAGGGATTGACCAAAACATCGGCAATCGTCGAACTGCTGCACTTGATCAGTTGGGTGAAATTGCCTATCGGGGGAATAACTGGGGTGCTGTGGTCAGAGCTCAGGGCTACCAGATCCTGGATAGTACTGCGACTGAAAACTATGAACGGTTGCCTCAGTTACTGATTAATTACCGCAAATCTGTGGCTGGTTGGCGCTTGAACCTTGAATCGGAATATGTGTATTTCGATAGGGATAATGATGCCCTGTCCGGATCGGCCAGAGTAGTGGGAGAGCGGTTCGCAATGGATGGCCAGATTGGTCTTCCGCGCCGTTGGCTCTGGGGATTTATTGTCCCTTCGGTGTTCTTTAGACATAGAAGTTACGAATTGAAAGATATGGGGGCGGCTGTTGATTCCAGTCCAGAAGTATCTGTACCCGGCGCCTCTATGGATGCCGGATTGTATTTTGATCGTGCAGTGGATTTCAGGCATCGTAAACTACAGCTAACCCTGGAACCCCGGTTGTTTTTCCTCTGGGTAGGTGAAGATGATCAAGACGAGTTGCCCGTTTTTGACGCGATCAGACTGACACCTTCCTTCAGACAATTGTTCCGAAATGATCGCTTTGGTGGCAAGGATCGGATCGGAGATGCACGCCAGTTAAGTGTAGGATTGACCAGTCGTCTGTTTGAAAAAGCGACTGGGGTTGAACTGCTGCAAGCCAGTGTAGGACAGATCTACTATTTTAAGGATAGAACTGTCACACTTGAGAGCGATCCTGCAGGAATTGATAATGAGGCCAACAGATCTGCATTATTTTCGCAGGTTAAATTTAATTTCCCGCGGAATTTGCGAGTCAACGCAATGCTGGAGTGGGATCCATTGGAGAGTAGAACAAACCGGGGGAACATTTCATTACGATATACAGATAATAAGCGCAGGATCTTCAATTTTAGTTATAATTACACCAGTGAAGAAGTGCAGAAAGCGAGACGTTTCCAGAGCCTTGAAGAGTCGGATGTATCTTTTCTCTGGCCGATTAAGGGAAACTGGAGTGTGACGGGAAGATGGAACTTTGGCTGGGACGAGAATCAAACAATAGAATCACTGGTTGGAATTGAGTACAACGACTGTTGCTGGCGCGCTCGGATTGCCTATCGCAGATACCTCAAGGATCCCAGGATCATTACGGTGACGACTAGTCGCACCGATGGTTCGATCACGTTATTAGATGGGCGAGCAGAGACAGGCATATTCTTTGAGTTTCAACTAAAGGGATTGACGTCAATAGGCAGGAGACTGGATACTCTTCTTAACGAGAGCGTTATTGGATATTCAAACATAGATAAACTTTATGAGCATTAAACATTTGACATTGATGTGGGTGTTGGCACCTTTCCTTGTCCTCCCATATGAAAGTACAGAAGCCAAAACTGTGCCCCTGGACAGTATCGTTGCGGTAGTAGATGAGGATGTCATTCTCAAGTCGGAACTGGACAGTCGGGTAATCCAGATCAAACAGGGCGTTGAAGAAAACCAGTTACCACCGGACGACCTGTTGGTAAAACAGGTGCTTGAAAGGTTGATTGTAGAAAGCCTCGAGTTACAAACGGCAACTAGAGCAGGAATCCGGATCAGTGACCAGGAACTGAATGAGGCGATGATCACAATTGCAGCACAAAACCGCATGAATCTGGACCAGTTTCGCGACGCTCTTGCAGCTGATGGCATCCCCTACTCGGACATGCGAAATCAGGTGAAAAGAGAAATACAGATTAGCCGTGTGCAGCGGGGAATCATGAATAATCGCATTCAAATATCGGAACAGGAATTAGATCATTTTCTGCAATCCGAGTTAGGTGAGATGATCACCTCTGATGAGTATCACTTGTTACATATCCTTATGGCGGTGGAAGAAAATGCAGAGTCTGCACTGATTAGTCAAATCAGAGCAAAGGCTGAAACACTGCTTCAGGAACTGCGGGCGGGGGCAGATTTCAAGCGCGCGGCTATCGCGAACTCGGCAGGTCAGAATGCATTGCAGGGGGGAGATCTTGGCTGGAGAAAGGCGGTGCAGTTGCCGTCTATTTTTGCAGATAAAACACAAAAGATGGCGGTTGGAGAAGTCGCGGGTCCAATCAAGAGTGCCAGTGGATTTCATATTATCAAACTGGTCGAAAAGCGGGGCGCGCAAGCCGAAGGTCAAGTGGCACAGACACGCAGCAGACACATACTGATAAAACCTTCCGAAATTCGTTCAGAAGAGGAGTCGCGCGAATTGGCACAAAAATTATTGGATGAAATCGGGGCAGGTGCTGATTTTGAGAAACTGGCCGAATTGCATTCAGAGGATCCATCATCAGCACTGAGCGGTGGAGACCTGGATTGGAATCAGGCCGGAACCTTCTTGCCTGAATTTGAGGAAGTGATGAGTAGCCTGGAAATTGATGCGATAAGCGAGGTATTCAAAACTGTGAATGGCTATCATATCGTAGAGGTCACAGGTCGCAGGATAGAGGATTTCAGTGAAGAATTTCGTCGCAACCAGGCTGCCAATTACTTGCGTAGCAGAAAATTTGAAGAAGAACTTGAGACCTGGCTGAGAGAGATACGCGAAGAAGCGTTCGTGGATATCAGGATCTGACAGGCAAGCAGATTCGTGCCTGAACTATGAATACTTCCGCTGCTCTCGTGATTACCCCGGGGGAACCGGCGGGTATTGGTCCTGACCTGATCATCAAACTGTGCCAGAAACCACTTGCATGTTCCTATGTGGTTGTGGCAGATCCCCGCTTGATGGACGCGAGAGCAAAACAGTTGAATTTGTCCGTCTCTATTCAGGAATACAGCATCGGGCAGGAACCAGCGCCGTCTCGGGCAGGTTGTCTTCAGGTGATGCCTGTGCCAATGGATGCAAATTGTGTTGCTGGCAAACTCGATCCGGCAAACGCTGCCTATGTGCTTGCAACACTCGAACAGGCCACGGCTGCTTGCCTGGACCAGAAATTTGATGCCCTGGTAACGGGTCCCATTAATAAGAGTTGTATTAATGAGGCGGGAATACCGTTCAATGGTCATACTGAGTGGTTGGCGAACAGAACCAATGCAAACAAGGTAGTGATGATGTTGGCGACTAAAGGTTTGAAGGTTGCGTTGGTTACTACCCACCTGCCTTTGTCGGATGTACCCAAGGCCGTTACTATTGAGGAGGTGCAAAGGACAATTCGAATTCTTGACCGCGACTTAAAAAAATGGTTTGGCATAAAAGTACCGAGAATCCTTGTGTGTGGATTGAATCCCCATGCCGGAGAAGGTGGTCATATGGGGCGGGAAGAAGTAGAGACGATTGAACCGGCATTGGATGGATTAAGGAAAGAGGGATTCAATCTATCTGGTCCCATTCCAGCAGATACCGCATTTACGCCTCGGCTTCTGATGACGGCCGATGCCGTTGTTGCTATGTACCATGATCAGGGACTGCCCGTGTTGAAGCACATGGGATTCGGCAAGGCGGCGAATATTACACTGGGGCTTCCTATCATCAGAACGTCCGTTGACCATGGTACAGCAGTGGAACTTGCAGGCAAAGGGACAGCGGATACCGGCAGTCTTGAAACGGCTATTTGTTATGCTGAAAAGATGTTATCAGCCGGGAATCCAGATTGAACAAACACAGGCTGCAGCCGCGCAAACGATTTAGTCAGAATTTTCTTGTCGACCGAAATGTCATAGACAAAATTATTCAGGCAATACAACCGCGTATTGATAATCACATAGTTGAGATTGGACCTGGCAGGGGCGCTATTACGGGCGGCTTATTGGCATCGGCGGGACGACTGGATCTGATTGAGATCGATCGTGATCTTGTTAAACTACTGCAGGGGAAGTTTGGAACGGCAGTTAATATTCACTCCACAGATGTGCTGAAATTTGACATTGAATCTCTGTGGCAGAACAAGCCGTTCAGAATAGTCGGTAACCTGCCGTACAACATTTCCACTCCTTTGCTCTTCAAATTGATGCGGCGAACCGAACTGATTGAAGACATGCACTTCATGCTACAGAGAGAAGTGGTTGAGCGTCTCGTTTCAGTACCCTCAACTCCCGAGTATGGAAGACTGGGGATCATGGCACAGTATCACTGCCGAATTGAAAAATGTTTTGATGTCCCTCCTGGAGCATTCAGTCCGGCGCCCAAGGTTCAATCAGCAGTCGTCAGACTGGTCCCCCATGAGGATCTGCCTTTTCCGGTTGCGGACGAGACTATTTTGCGCAGTATTGTAACCACTGCTTTTAGCCAGAGAAGAAAAACCTTGCGCAATGCGCTGAAATCAATGCTGGATGAAAAAACCATGGAAGCCGCTGGTGTTGACAGTAGATTACGGCCAGAGAACATCAGCCTGGAACAGTTTGCAGGATTGGCCAATATCATGGTGCAGACATCAGGGGAGCATCCCTGAGTATGAGTACCTATGTGTTCGGTGATATTCAGGGTTGTTTCAGGGAGATGATGTGCCTGATTGAAAAAGTCGATTTCGATTGTGAAGTCGATAATCTCTGGTTTGTGGGTGATTTAGTCAATCGTGGTCCGGACAATCTGGAAACGCTCCGCTTTATCATGGACCTCGACGACTCTACAATTTGCGTGCTGGGCAATCATGATCTGCATTTTCTGGCGGTTGCGACAGGAAGCCATAAGCCTGCCAGACACGATACCATAGGAGATCTGTTAGCAGCGCCAGATCTTGGCGAGATCATTGAGTGGATGAGGCACCAACCGCTGTTGCATTTTGACAAAACTCGCAATCTGGTTTTGGTGCATGCCGGACTCCATCCCCAGTGGAATATTGAATATGCTCAAAAACGCGCAAATGAAGTCGAACAGATTTTGAGAGGTCCGAATTACGCACATTTTTTAAAGAAGATGTATGGCAACAAACCGGCTCGCTGGCGCGATGACTTAAATGGCATGAAGCGCCTTCGGGTGATAACCAACTATTTTACAAGGCTGCGGTATTGCAAAAAGAACGGGCGACTTGAGCTAAATCACAAAACCAATGTTGCACCCAAAGCGTACAAACCCTGGTTTAAGCACAACAGAGAAAAGCAGCAGGGATTAAAGATTGTGTTTGGTCATTGGGCATCGCTGCAGGGCAAGGTCGACGTGGAGGGTCTTTATGCGCTGGATACAGGTTGTGTGTGGGGCAGGAAACTGACCATATTGCGCCTGGATGATATGCAGAAATTTACATGTCCGGCGTTGAGGGATTATACTTGAAATACTCAATTATCCACTCCGGTTTTGGATGCGATCAATATTATTTCGGATACGCCGTCGATATTTCTCAAAGCGCTGATCAGGTTTTCCGGAGTTCCATCCTCCTGCAGCGAAAGCTCTCCGCGGACTATCGCCGATGACCATCAGGACCACAGCACCTATGACAGTCACAGAAAGTATTGTGAGTGTAAAAGATTGCGGACGAGACAATCCCTTGTGAATTTTGGGTAGAACAAATCCCTATTTCAACAATCCCTATTATGCCACTTTTTATGCATGGAATTCCCTCACTATTAGACTGGAGACCCTTGAGGATCTGATGTATGGTTTTATCATCGTTTGAATCCGATTGACGGTAAATTAATGGAAACCTATCTTGTTGGTGGTGCAGTACGTGACAAATTGCTTAATTACCCTGTGTCCGAGAGAGACTGGGTGGTTGTGGGCGTCACTGCAGAACAGATGCTGGAAGCGGGTTACCGTCCCGTGGGTAAGGACTTTCCTGTGTTCCTGCACCCGCAGACCAATGAGGAATATGCACTTGCGCGTACTGAAAGGAAGACCGGTCGGGGTTACACCGGGTTTCATTGTTTCACCAGTCCGGATGTCAGTCTTGAGGAGGACCTGAGACGGCGGGATCTTACTATTAATGCTATTGCCGAAGATGCCCATGGCAATCTGATAGATCCCTATGGCGGACAAGAGGACCTGAAAAACAAGTTACTGCGCCATGTCTCAGCTGCATTCGAAGAAGATCCTTTAAGGGTTCTTCGCGTGGCAAGATTTTATGCGCGATATCATCAATTTGGATTCAGGATTGCAGACGAGACGTTCGAGCTGATGCGCTTGATGGTGGCGCGTGGTGAGCTCAAGGAACTGGTGGCTGAACGGGTTTGGATGGAGATTCATCGTGCCCTCAAGGAACGGCAACCTGAGATGTTCTTCAGGGTTCTTTATCAGATCGGTGGCATGGATTATCTGATGCCAGAATTTGCTGTAGAGAAATTGTTAGATCGTGCAGTGGAAGTCTTAAATAACCTGTTAGATAAAAGTGAAGAGGCAAAGTGTCGATTTGCGAGTGTTTATATGCATCTGCATGAATCACGGTTGCTTGCCTGGTGCGAAACCTATCGGGTGCCAAGAGAATTCAGAGATCTGACTTTGCTGGTCAAAAAGAATATTGGAGGTATAACCGCTGAACTGGCAAAAAATGCTCACGGCATGCTGGGATTGCTGGAATCGTTAGATGCGTTTCGACGGCCTGACCGATTTGCCAGGTTTGTAATAGTGTGTGAAGCAGCTTTTCACGTCGAAGAAGGTTCGGACAATGACTTCCGGGTAGGCAATCTCCTCAAAGACGCTCTCCGAGTGTCTGCTCATATTACCGCTGCGGATGTCGATGCGAATCTTCAAGGCAAGGCTATTGGGGATGCGATCGCAGTCCACAGGATAAGCCTGATCGAGCAATTACTGGAGGGGAAATAAAGATGAAAATGAACAAGGTAGTACTTGTTACTGGAGGTGCGCAAAGGATCGGTGCGGAGATCTGTCGGTGTTTTCATCACGATGGCTATAATATTCTTCTCCACTACAATCAGTCTGAGACCGCTGCCAAATCCCTTCAGTCTAAGCTATGCGAGAAACGCAAAGATTCTGTACGTCTATTGCAGTTGGATTTGGTGGCCAACAAGGCCTGGTCACCATTGTTGGACTTCTGCCATGATCAATGGGGAAGACTGGATGTTCTAATCAATAATGCTTCAAGCTTCTATCCCACGCCAATTGGCAAGGTCACTGAACAGCACTGGGACGATATTCTTGGCAGCAATCTCAAAAGCCCATATTTTCTAAGTCAGGCGCTGGCACCGGCACTCCGGGAAGTAGCGGGTTGTATAGTAAATATCATCGATATTCACGGTGATCGACCGCTGAAAAATTACTCTGTGTATAGTATTGCCAAAGCAGGATTGGCTATGTTGACTCGAAGCCTGGCTAAAGAACTTGCGCCTGAAGTACGGGTTAATGGCATATCTCCCGGTGCTATTTTATGGCCTGAGGATCAGGCACGCATCTCTGAACAGACCCGTTCAACCATCATCCGGCAGATTCCTCTCAAAAGGCAGGGCGCGCCGGAAGATGTCGGCCGGACAGCCTGTTTCCTGGCTCACAGTGCCCCTTATATCAATGGGCAGATATTGGCAGTAGATGGGGGGCGTTCGCTGAGTTGAGCCAGTCAGCAGGCCAGTTCGATACCGTACACTAGTGAGAGAGATTGGGCAGGCTGTAAGTGCGCCACGGGAAAGACACTGGATGTAGCCGTTGCTTGAGTTTGTCGAATCCATGCCAAAGCTCGGCTATGCGGGAATGAGTGCCCGGTAACACCAGATCACCAGCAATTTCGGCTAATGGCCAGAGTACGTAAGCGTTTTCGGTAATCTCGGGTCTGGGAAGCTGGATACCGCCGAATTCGCCGCAGAGGTTATCAAACAGCAAGATATCGATATCCAGAGTTCGGCCTGAAAACTTAACCACTTTTCTTTCACGACCCTGGTCATATTCTATCTGTCTTAAGGTGCAGGAGAGTCCGCCAACAGTCTGTGCCGTTCGCATGCTCACTACCAAATTAAAAAATGGATCGCCATGAAATCCGACAGATTCACTTTCAAAGACTGATGAAATGCAGAGTTCTCCGTATCTGTCTGCCAGGGCGTCGAGACACTTTCTGATATTTGCGTCTCGTTCGATGTTACTACCCAGGCCAAGGTAAACGAGATGTGGCGCTGTCATTTCGGTCTGTCACCCCTCTCGATAATGATACCCACATCTTTGGAACCTCTGATAGCACCCGGCTTGCTGAGTCGCAGCTTTAACCAGGGGACGTCAAATTCGTCCAGAACGATTTGCGCACATGATTCCGCCAGGGTCTCCACTAATTGATAGTCACTGCGTTCAATGTGACTAATCAATCGCTTGGCCACAGCTTTATAATTGAGCGTATCGTCAATCTGGTCTGATGCGGCCGATTTTCTAATGTCGGTAGCCATTTCCAGATCCAGACTGACAACCTGCTTTACGTTTCGCTCCCAGTCATAAATACCAATGATGGTCTCAACTTGCAGTTCGCGAATGTAGACGACGTCCATGGACCTTACCTGTGTCATTTGATGGGCTGCAGGGTATCCATCGGCCATCGGGGTCTGGCATTAATTACAAGATCTTCGCTTTGCCCTGCCGATAGACGTTGACAACCTGCATAGGCAATCATCGCACCATTATCCGTGCAGAAAGCAGCTCTGGCGTAAAACAGTCTGGCTGATAAGCTGTCGGTCATTGACTGTAAAGCAGCCCGTAATGCCAGATTTGCACTGACGCCACCAGCGATAACCAGACTCGATAGACCGGATTGTCGGAGTGCTCTCTGGCACTTTATTGTCAGCGTTTCGACGACCGCCGTTTGAAATGCAAGGGCGATGTCAGCCTTGTCCTGATTCGTTATCCCGGACTTTTCGGTTAGATCCAGAATTGTATTCAGTGTGTATGTCTTCAAGCCACTAAAACTTAAATCGAGTCCCGGTCGATCTGTCATAGGCCGAGGGAAGACAAACCGATCTTTTTGTCCCTGATTTGCCAATTCCGCGATCAGTGGACCACCCGGGTAGCCCAGTCCCAGCATTTTGGCAGCCTTATCAAATGCTTCCCCGGCAGCGTCATCACGAGATTCCCCCAACAGCTCATAGCAACCCGGACTTTCAACACTGATCAGTTGAGTATGGCCCCCGGACACCAGTAACGCCACGAAGGGATAGTCAGGGGGATCGTTTTCCAGCATAGGCGCAAGTAGATGACCCTCCATGTGGTGGATACCAATGGATGGAATGCCCCAGGCCAGCCCCAGTGATTTTGCAATAGACGCCCCTACCAGTAACGCACCGATAAGACCGGGACCCGCCGTATACGCAATACCGTCAACATCCCCGGGGGATGAATCGGATACACGCAGTGCTTCTCTGATCATAGGCAGCGTTTTGCGTATATGATCCCTGGATGCAAGTTCCGGTACAACACCACCATATTCGGCGTGCATGGACACCTGACTGTAAAGAAGATCTGCCAGCAGACCTTTTTCAGAATCAAAAATAGCCACGCCGGTTTCGTCACAGGATGTTTCGATGCCCAGTACGCGCATAACAATCAGAAAATCAAGTTCGAATGGAATCGCTATTATCCATGACTTTAGGTTTGAACGCACGATTGGAGTTATAGCGTCCAAGTGGAGGTGGCGAGTGAATCAGCTTTGCCAGAAGGTTTTGCAATTGGATTCAATAACAATTAGAATGCGGGCCCCACGAATATAAGGTTTCATTGGAAGGAATTGAATGCCGTTTGTAAAGCTAAAAGATAACGAACCATTTGACATAGCGTTGCGACGCTTCAAGCGATCGTGCGAAAAGGCTGGAACTCTGGCCGAGGTCCGTCGTAGAGAATATTATGAAAAGCCCACTGCAGTACGTAAAAGAAAAGCTGCTGCGGCTGTCAAACGCCATGCAAAAAAGGTTCAGCGTGAATCAAGGCGAATGGAGCGTCTCTACTAGTTCACGGTTCCGAGTAGCCCATTCCTGTCCAGATTCAAAGTTCGCAGGGGCTACTTCCTTCGTAAGTGGTTGTTTTATGGTCCTAACTGATTTGGTGGATCGCGTTTTCTTCTCAATTTCAGTAGTTTCTGGACAGGAACTAGCTAATTGCCTGCTCCTGAATGCCTTTCAGGAGTTCTCTGTCCATCTCAATCCCCGAAATTGAAGCCAGTAGTCAATTTGGACGATTTTCTATGGAGAATCATCAATGCCAGGTTCAGAGTTAAAACAAAGAATTGAATCCGATATGAAATCTGCCATGCGCGCTAAAGACAAACAGCGTCTGGGTATTATCCGGATGGCGATGTCGGAATATAAGCGGATTGAGATCGATGAACGCATCGAGTTGGATGATGAGCGTGTCATAAGAATTCTGGATAAAATGACAAAGCAACGGCGGGAATCGGTGACGCAGTATCTTAAAGCGGATCGCCAGGATCTCGTTGACCAGGAAAATTATGAAATCAGTGTTCTGCAGGAGTATCTGCCTGAGCAGTTGGATGAGGAAGCCATCGATCAATTACTTGAGGAGTCGATAGCGGAAACTGGCGCCAGCTCGATGCAACAGATGGGGCAATTGATGGCGGCACTGAGACCCAAAGTTCAGGGACGCGCAGATATGGCAGCCATCAGCAAGAAGGTCAAGGCTCGACTATCGACTGGGTAGCCAGCCACGGACCGGAACTAAATAACAAAATCTTGCCTTCCGCAGTAGGTGATGCCATTCTGATTTGCCTGAATTCATCAGAGAGGGATCCGTTGCAATCCAACCTGTCATGGCCAGTCGCATACCAACAGAGTTCATCGATGAGCTATTAGCGCGTACTGATATCGTCGAGATCATTGGGTCGCGTATTACCCTGAAAAAGGGCGGCCAGAATTACACTGCACTATGTCCCTTTCACCAGGAGAAAACAGCCTCTTTTAGCGTCAGTCAGGACAAACAGTTTTATTACTGTTTTGGTTGTCAGGCGACGGGTAGTGCATTGAAGTTCATCATGGAACATGATCATCTGGACTTCATACCGGCAGTGGAGATGCTGGCTGCCAAAACAGGCATGCAGATACCGAGAGAAGAAGACCCTCAATATGATGAGAAGCGCAGGAAGCAGAAGTCGCTGTACGAAATATTGGAAAAATCCAACCAATTCTATAAGCGGCAGCTGAGACATCATGAGGATAAGGATCGTGCCGTTAATTACCTTAAGAATCGCGGTATCAGTGGTCCTGTAGCTCGAGATTTTGCCATTGGCTATGCCCCCAAAGGTTGGGACAACCTCTCACGAAAGTTGGCGATTACTAACGCTGACAGGCGCTTGTTGATTGATTCCGGTATGTTAATAGAGCGGGAAGAGGAGAATAAGATCTATGATCGTTTCCGTGACAGAATTATGTTTCCGATCAGGGATCTGCGCGGCCGGGTGATTGCTTTTGGCGGGCGAATTATCGATGCAGGTCAGCCAAAATATCTTAACTCACCTGAGACCCGTGTATTCCACAAGGGCAGAGAACTGTATGGCCTGTATGAAGCAAGGCGGGCGACACAAAAGCTGACCCGGATACTGGTGACAGAAGGTTATATGGATGTTGTTATGCTGGCCCAGCATGGCATCTCCTTCGCTGTTGCTACCCTGGGAACAGCAACCAGCAGCGAGCATATCGGCTTGATTTTTCGTCTGGTACCTGACGTGATTTTTTGTTTCGACGGTGATGAAGCTGGCCGCAATGCGGCCTGGAAAGCACTAAATGAAGCACTGCCCTTAATGAGTGATGGGCGATCGGCAAAGTTTCTGTTTTTACCGGATGGTGAGGATCCTGACAGTCTGGTGCGGAAAGAGGGCCAGCAGGGATTCATGGCGCGTTTTGCCGAGTGCCAGCATCTTCCCGAATTTTTCTTCGATGCACTTGGTTCTGAGGTAGATCTGTCGTCGTTGGAGGGCAAGGCAAAACTCAGCAAGTTGGCTATGCCGATGATCAACAGAATCCCGGAGGGAGTACTGAAACAGCTGATGGTAAATGAACTGGCAGCACTTACCGGTCTTGAAACCGATCGATTGCTGCGTGCGGCCACACAGGATGAATCACGATCGGGGACGACATCAAGAAATGGCAGAAGAAACAGATCGCCACAGCCACGTCAGCATGCTCAGTTATCCATCGAGGAACTCGCCATGGCCCTGCTGTTCAGGCAACCTGAACTTGTAGATCAGCTGGCGGATGCTGAATATGCACCCCTGGATGACCTAAAGGATAAAGATAGCCAGTTGCTGAAGGAGATGATTCGTCTGATACGCGCGAATATTGGGATGACGCCGCAGAAGCTGTTGAACTACTTTAACAATAATACCGATTATGAAAGGTTGAGAAGATTATCCCGGCTTGAGCACTTATTGCCAGCTGATCAACTGATAAGTGAGTATCAAGGTGCTATTCGTAAACTATCAGAGAGATCAAAAGAGCAATCGTATCAATCACTTAGAGAGAAAATAAAAGAAAAGCCCCTGTCCGAACTCTCCGAGGAAGACAAGCAGGCAATTCGACTTATGGTACATTCCCGTCGGCAAGAGAGTTCAGAATGATGACAAAATGTGGCACCGTTCTTGAAAAAACCGAATGCAGCCCCATTAACAGCAAGTCGATTATTTAGCACTTGCGGGTTTGAAGACAAAAGTAGACATACATTATCTCATCTCAGTTCCTGAGACCTCCCGCGACAATAATGTGAAACTGGAATGGTCATTCATTAACCGATATAATGATCGGCTCTGCCTGCGATAAATGAAAATGGCGGACAACCCACACCTATTCAACATACAGGGTTCTATTTTTTATGACTGGTATGACTAGTGGATTAAAGAAGCAACAATCTCGGCTAAAGGATCTTATCAGTCGTGGTAGAGAGCAGGGATACTTAACCTACGCGGAAGTAAACGACCATCTCCCTGAAGAAATCTCGGACCCCGATCAGATAGAAGACATCATTAGTACTATCAACGATATGGGCATTGCAGTCCATGAAGTCGCCCCTGAACTTGATGATCTCATGGCAGAGGGAGATTCTACTGATGAACTGGCGGCGGAAGAAGCGGCTGCAGTCCTGGTTGCTGTCGAAAACGAAGCTGGTCGAACTACTGACCCGGTACGCATGTACATGCGTGAGATGGGTAGTGTTGAATTGCTGACGCGCGAAGGCGAGATTGTTATCGCCAAACGAATTGAAGAAGGTATTCGTGATGTGCTTGCTGCATTGTCAGGATTTCCGGGTCCCGTCGATCATATACTTGAAGGCTATGCAGCATCCCAGGCAGAGGATCGCCACCTAACCGATATTATTATCGGTTTCCTGGATCCGGCAGAACATGTTCCACCTGCAGCTCAGGTCATTCCAGGCAAGAAAGAGGACAAGGATGCAGAGGACGATGCGGATGAAGAGCCCAAAGGACCTGATGCTGAATTAGCCAAGGAAAGGTTCGACATCCTGAAGAAACAAGCGAAAAAGACTGATCGCGCGATTAAAAAGCATGGCAGAGGCAGCAAGCGGGCACAGAAGGAATTGCATGCTCTCGGTCAGGCGTTTCACTTTTTCAAACTGGTACCCAAGAAATATGATGCCATCGTCCATATGGCTCGAGACATTCATTCAAGAGTAAGACGGCATGAGCGTCGCATCATCAATGCGTGCATCAGACGCGGGAAAATGTCACGCAGGGACTTTATCGACAGCTTTGTTGGCAATGAAAATGACTTGCAGTGGGTGCAGAAGCAGATCAAGGCAGGTTATACGGAATTAAAGGCTCAGGAAGAAGATATTGTTCGTGGTCAGAGACGTATTCAGCAAGCTTGCAACGCGTGTGGATTAACCCTGGCTGAAATCAAGGACATCAATCGAAGGATGTCCATTGGTGAAGCGAAAGCCAGACGAGCCAAGAAAGATATGGTAGAAGCCAATCTGCGGCTAGTGATATCTATTGCAAAGAAATATACAAATCGAGGTTTACAATTCCTGGATCTCATTCAGGAGGGGAATATCGGTTTAATGAAGGCTGTGGATAAGTTCGAATATCGTCGGGGGTATAAGTTCTCAACATATGCCACCTGGTGGATTCGTCAGGCTATTACAAGATCAATCGCGGATCAGGCGAGAACTATCCGGATTCCGGTCCATATGATTGAAACAATCAACAAACTTAGCCGGGTTTCACGGCAAATGCTACAGGAGATGGGACGAGAGCCGACACCGGAAGAATTGGGTATACGTATGGAGATGGCTGAAGACAAAATTCGGAAAGTACTGAAAATTGCCAAAGAGCCAATCTCAATGGAAACACCCATCGGTGATGATGAAGATTCTCATTTGGGGGATTTTCTTGATTCTAATTCTAATCTCAGTGATGGAGCACCGGTTGGTTCTCCGGTAGACTCTGCAACAGATGAAGGCTTGAAAGAGACTACCCGTGTAGTTCTCTCTGGACTTACCCAGAGAGAGGCGAAGGTGTTACGGATGCGATTCGGAATTGAAATGAATACTGATCATACCCTTGAGGAGGTCGGCAAGCAGTTTGATGTAACGCGGGAACGAATCCGGCAAATTGAAGCCAAAGCTTTACGCAAGCTTCGCCATCCAACTCGATCAGATAATCTGCGCAGCTTCCTGGACGAAGATTCCTGATAATATAATTCATATGATTCTCTCCCCCCAAGGGCCCTTAGCTCAGTTGGTTAGAGCAAACGACTCATAATCGTTAGGTCGAAGGTTCAAGTCCTTCAGGGCCCACCATTAGGTTATTTAAAGAAAGGGGTCAAGTCTTGATATAATACCTTTAATCCTGCCAACTTTCTCTGAAACGTCTGCTGACCCTAACTGCTCACGTGAACAATTAAATAAATCTGTCCCCTTTTCTCTGTCCCCTATTTCCCCGCCAGAATCAGATGGTTATCCGTCTTAAATTCGGATCAGGTTCACCTCTTTCCCACATGTTTTTGAATCGATGCTCAAAATTCCTCACGCTGCGAGTGTCGTGAAAGTTGGCTTCACCCACGTACTCATCTGGATATTGTCTTTTCACCCAACCCTCTTCATCAAACAGATAGAAATTTTCCGAGATATTCTGGTGCATGATATCGGCGACACGAATCTCAATGTAACTGCTGACGCGTCTTGCCAATTCATGCATGCGGTGACTCTGGTGAATCAGGCCTGATGTATCTTGCATCAGTATCTGTATATAGGCATTTGAGCTTGAAGTGGCAAGTTGGGTGAAAGCATCAACCACTTCTTCGGAACCAAAGATTTTTCTGTCCAGGTCGCGACTAAAAAGTCGAATGTGTTGATGGGCCTGTTGGGACATGGACAGTACCACTTGATAAAAAGTCTCTGAGTCCCGTAGATAAAGAAGTTCGTTATCTACTCCCAGTGTAGGATTCTGCATAATCTCAACGCTTTTGAGGCTGGTTTTGTCTGGCAGTTTACTACGGGCAACTGCAGTTCTTAAACAGTGTATTGGTGTTGAGAATTATACAATCAGGAGCAGGCTGGCGGCTACATCAAATAAAAATGTGGCCGTGAGAATACTCGGTGACGTAGCCACTGATTCTAACCTGTTCACCAAGGTGCTCGCAAAATAGTTCTCCGCCCCGTTTTGAAACTTGATTGGCGTGCAGCCTGCTTTTTTTTAAGCGGTCTGCCCAAAAAGGTGTCAGCGTGCAATGTGCGGAACCGGTTACAGGATCTTCGGGAATCCCGGCATTCGGCGCAAAAAAGCGTGAGACAAAATCCACTTCATTGCCGGGTGCGGTAACAATGACTGCAAAACCGGATTCAATTCTGGCAAGTTTGCCAAAATCAGGAGACAGATCCCTGACCTCCTGCTCCTTCTCAAACAGAGCCAGCATATCCCGTGACTGAAATACTTCCAACGGCTCAGCTCCAAGAGCATCGGCTAACAGTGTGGGCGTCTCGATTGGTATTGGTGGTCGAGCTGGAAAGAGCATCGATAACAATTCCCCCTCTAACGTCACCGAAAGATCACCGCTGCTGGTGTGGAACCTGACTTCACCAATATTTGGTTCCAAGAGAGTAAGAATTAAATGTGCAGCTGCCAGCGTCGCATGGCCACAAAGGTCTACTTCCACCTCCGGCGTAAACCATCTAAGATCGTAACTGCCGTTACCGCCGACAAAAAATGCAGTTTCTGAAACGTTGTTCTCGGCTGCTATCTGCTGCATGATCTCTGTGTCCAACCAGTCATTCAAAACACAGATTGCAGCAGGATTGCCACCAAACGGTTGCCTCGTAAATGCGTCAAACTGATACAGTGGTATTTTCATATAGTCTCTTCTGCAGCGTATCGGAAGATGCAAACAATACACAATGTGTCCATATCGATTCCATGTTCTAAAAGGAAGTTATTCTATATTATGGATTTACGCCAGCTCCAGGGGAAAGCCATTGATAGTGCCGAAATCCGATAGGTCGATATTCAGGATATCATTAGGAGCACTCTGCTTTGTGGTATCCCTGTTGATGGTTATAGCATCATTTTCCATCCTGGCCAACGAAGAGTCACCGGCGTTGGTTCTGGTAATCGTTGTGGATCAATTACGCAGAGACCGTCTGGATCCTGAGTTGCCTGGGGGGATGGGTAGAATTGCGCGTTTAGGGCGTGTGTATGCGGAGGCGATACTGGATCATGGTGTTACCACTACCTGTCCCGGACATCAGACCATACTTTCCGGACGTCATCCGGGACCCGGTGGCGTAGTAGCCAATTCCTGGATCGACAGAGAATCCGGGGTTGAAATCGACTGTGTGGAAGATTCCTCTGGGATGGCGCGAGTGTTGGGTGGAACAGAGGGACGATCGCCCACCTTGTTAAGGGTAGATACACTGGGCGACTGGATGAAATTGTCTTGGCCGGATGTGCGGGTATTTACAGTGTCAGGGAAGGATCGTGCTGCCATTACACTGGGTGGCAAGAACCCGGATGCCGCTTATTGGTTGCATGTGGTTAAGCAGAGCGGATTCACTACCAGTCGCTTCTACCGTGAAACGCTGCCGGATTGGGTCAAACTGTTCAATGGCAAATCACCCATCGTAGATGGATTTGCTGCCAATGTCCCAGAGCAATGGCTGCATGACCCCGGTGGTGTTCGCAAAGACAGTTATGCATCGGAATCAGATGCATACGGTAGAAGCAGTGGCCATCCTCTTCGTGGCAAGAATCTGGTCGTATCGCTGCAGCAAATTTACTCTTCTCCTTACCTGGATGATGCCCTGCTGGATTTCGCCCGAACCCTGGTTGTCGAAGAAAATCTTGGCATGGGCCCGAAGCCTGACTTGCTTGCCATTAGTTTGTCGGCGACCGATTCGGTGGGCCATCTGTATGGACCCTATAGCAGCGAGTCCCGGGCAGCTATGCTCCAGATGGATAGATCTCTGGGTGAATTTCTCGATTTTCTTGATGAACGATTTGGCAAGGATCGGGTGATGGCCGTACTCACATCCGATCACGGCGTCTTGCCGATACCCGAGTGGCTGGCAGAAACAGGTAAAAGTGAATGTCCTTTGCCTGGCGGTAGACAGAATGCATACTCGTTCCTGGGCAGATTGCTGTGGCATCTGCACTGGAAATTCGGCCCCTTGTTTTCGATACCGGGCAGCCTGGTCAAGTCAGCAGGTGGGCAGATTACTGTTAACAGAAGCTTCGCAAATAAGCACCATATTAATGTCAATGATGTGATAAAAGACGTCGAAATCTGGCTCGAGAGACAATCCGTGATAAGGCATGCCTGGACTCGCGAGGAAATAATGACAGGCACAGGGCAGTTAGCTTTGCTTTATCGTAATTCCTTTGATCCTGAACGCAGCGGCGATCTGATTATACAGGTTGAACCAACCTGCCTTATCAAGCCGGGTGGAGGGACCACCCATGGTTCGCCCTACGAATATGATCGTGCCGTACCGATTGTTTTTTATGGCCCCTGGTTTGAGAGGGGTATCGTTAACGGCAGGGCACGAACGATCGATATTGCACCCACCCTGGCAGCAAAACTAAACCTTCAATATCCCCGGGATGTAGACGGGCAACCATTGCCCTGATTACAGATGGCGCAAGCAACCAATGTCGTTTCATCCCCCGGTTGGCAGAAGTTGCTGTGTTCAGCGTTTCTATGAAATACTCGCGTATTTACGGGTGAGTATATGCAGGAGAAGTATATGAAAAACCATCTGCGATTAACCTTGATAGTGTTGTTTTCCAGCTTTGTATCTCTGACGCAAGCAGCACCGCCGGCCAGTGGGCTAAAGACGGCGCGTCCTGAAAGTGTGGGGATGTCTTCAGAACGCCTGGTTCGACTGGAAGATGCCATGAAGCAGTATATCGAGAAGGATCTGGTTGCCGGTACAGTCACTCTGGTTGCGCGAAAGGGTAGGGTGGTTCACTTTGAAGCACAGGGTATGGCGGATGTGGATACAGGTTCAGCAATGACAACTGATACCATTTTCAGAATCGCATCTATGACCAAACCGATAACATCGGTTGCCTTGATGATACTGTTTGAGGAGGGTAAATTTCAACTGCACGATCCGATTGCGAATTGGTTACCAGAATTCAACGATATGCAGGTAGCTGTTTTGTCTGGGTCAGCACCAGTCGGCGCTCCTTTCTACCTTGTGCCTGCTAACAAATCCATTACGGTTCGCCATGTGCTGACCCATACCGCCGGTCTGGCCAACAATTATCGAGGTATTAATGTGGCTGGCTACCGGCAGGTAATGGGAAATCGTGATCCCGGGGAAACCCTTGAAACATACATCAGGCGGCTGGCAACACTGCCCCTGAACTATCATCCCGGCGACAATTGGGAGTATTCTGCAGCAACCAGCGTGGTAGGACGCCTTGTAGAGGTGATGTCCGGGATGACCCTGGATGAGTTTTTTCACCGCAGAATTTTTGAACCGCTGCAGATGCAGGATACCTACTTTTATCTCCCGGAATCGAAACTTGACCGCTTCGCCAGCCAGTACCGACCAGAGGGTGAAGAGAACAAAATTGTGCTCGATGATCCCGGTACTCGTGACAGTCGTTTCGTAAAGGAACCGCACAACTTCTTTTCCGGATCGGGTGGTCTGGTTTCCACGGCAGCCGACTATGTTCGGCTCCAACAGATGATGCTGAACGGGGGCGAACTGGGTGGCGTGCGTCTGCTGGGTAGGAAAACCGTTGCGATGATGTTCAGGAATCATACGGGAAATTTACCGATTTGGTTACGTGGTCCAGGTACCGGATTTGGGTTGGGGTATTCAGTGGTGTTGGATAGTGGACTCGCCGCGACAACTTCGTCAGAGGGATCAGTCAGTTGGGGTGGTGCCTATAACACTGTTTTCTGGATCGATCCCAAAGAGGAGTTGATCGGCATCTTGATGTCTCAGGTAAGACCCTATACACATCTGAACATGCGGGCGGATATGATTTCATTAGTAAACCAGGCAATTATCGATTGATGGGAGTATTACCAGTTACCTACGTTACTGCGATCCAATGGCGGCTTCTGACAAGTTGGGACATTCCGATGCATAGAGTGAACTGATCGAGGTAGATATGAAGATATACATTAGTGCTGATATTGAAGGTGTCGCTGGGACGACAGCCTGGGAAGAAGCAGATAAAGACAGTGCTCATTATGAGCAATTCAGGCAGCAGATGACCAGAGAAGTGGCTGCCGCCTGCCAGGGCGCAATTGATGCGGGCGCCACGGAGATCTGGGTTAAGGATGCCCATGGTTCAGGTCGTAATATCTATGCAAAGGATTTGCCTGACTGCGTCCGGCTGATTCGGGGTTGGAGCGGCCATCCAATGATGATGATGCAGGAGCTGGATGATAGTTTCGATGCCGCCATGATGGTGGGCTATCATGCTGCAGCCAGCGTTGGTGGAAACCCGCTGGGGCATACTTTTTCCTCCTCAAGAATATTCAGCCTGAAGATCAATGCCATGATCGCATCCGAATTTTTGTGTAGCAGTTTCGCCGCACAGTATGTTGGTGTACCTGTTGTCTATCTGTCCGGGGATGAAACTATTTGTGCTGAAGCCAGACAATTGGATGATGAATTAGTCACCACCTCGGTTTCC
>JASJXV010000099.1 GCA_030123805.1 Gammaproteobacteria bacterium | reverse complement strand
GCTTCTGGTGCCAGTCGATTCAAGGTGCTGCATATCAGATTAATTCTTATTGAACTGCCAGTTTACTGTGCTATGGTCTAATGCGCAAAACATGGGTCCAGAGGGCGCCATCGACCTGGTAATGGCAACTGTTAAAAAGTAAGGGAGAGCAATGCAATGCGTATTGGATTAATGGTAGAAGGTCAGGCGGGACTTACCTGGGAAAGATGGATACATATACTGCAAACTGCGGAGGAACTGGGCATCCCGTCAGTATTCCGCTCCGACCACTACTATATCGGCAGCCAACAGAGTTCCATCGACGCCTACCTGTCATTCGCCATCGCCGCCCGTGAAACCTCAGCAATTCGATTCGGTCCCATGGTGACCCCGATCACATTTCGTTCGCCGGTAGACATTGGACGTATGGCTGCCCAGATCAATCAGCTCAGCAATGGACGATTTCTACTCGGTCTCGGTGCCGGCTGGTATCAGCCCGAGCACGATGCCTATGGGATCGACTTCCCGGCCGTGCGAGAGCGATTCGACCGCCTCGAAGAGGGGATCAATCTTATCAAAACGCTCTGGGGCTCTGGACCTGCTTCATATAAGGGTGACTACTATAGCCTTGATGAAGTGGACTGCCTGCCGAAGCCGGTCAACGGGGCTGAAACACCAATTCTGATCGGCGGAGCCGGAGAAAAGCGGACCCTCCCCATGACGGCAAAATATGCAGCCGAGTGGAACTGTGTCAATCTGCCGGTAAAGGTGTTCGCTAAGAAGGTAGCGCTGTTGGAGAGACTGTGTGAAGAAAATGATCGTGATCCTGCCACCTTGAGCTACTCCATGATGTGTTTTGGCCTCGTTGCCAGCGACCAGAATATGTTGGATCGTATTACCCATTTTCATATGCGGATGAACGGCGCAACCGGTTCACCCGCCAAATATCGTGAAACCGTGGGCAGCAAGCACGGTTTCATAGTGGGTCTCACTAACGAGGTGGTGGATAAACTGGGTGAGTATGCAGAGCTTGGCCTGGAGGAGGTACAATTCGAACATTTCAATTATGCGTCGGATGAAGTGCCCGAGTATCTGGCCTGTGAACTGGCTCCACTTGTGGCGTAAACCAGAAGCCGGGCAGAGGGACCTGCTATCGATTGCTGGATATGCTAATGGCGAGCTGCTAAAGGGATGGTTCCAATCACATCCGCTGTCGTAAGCTCGGTTATTTCATCGGGCGACAGGCCAACAAGTTCAGTAAGTATCTCCGCAGTGTGTTCACCAAGCAATGGCGCGCGCAGGTTTGGGACAGGTTCGGCAAAGCGGAAACGATAAGGCTGATTCGGATAGTGCTTCACACCCACCCCCGGTCGATCTTGAGCTATGAAGCTCCCCCTGGCTTGCAGATGGGAATCGGCAAGCAAGTCAGGTCCCGCCATAACGGCACCGGCCGGTATACCCGACTTCTGCAGTCGATGCATCAGTTCCAGGTGATCCTGCGACCGTGTCCACGCGCCAATCGTTCGATCAATTTCGTCTCGATTGGAAGACCGGGTTTTCGCCTGAGTGAAAACGGAGTCCGCCGCCAACCATTCCGGCCTGTCAATGATCGCAGCAAGTGCAAGCCACTGAGCATCGGTTTTACAGCAGATAGCGATCCATTTTTCTTGCTTGCATGGATAGATACCCTGCGGAGCGTAGGCTGGATGCGCGTTGCCGGTTCGACCGGGATCGATTTCAGCGAGCGACCAGGCCGTCATCGCCTCGCCAATGTATAAATTACATGCCTCAAGCTGACTGAGATCGATGTGTTGGCCCTGACCGGTAAGATTTCGATGATGCAGCGCTGCAAATAAAGCATTTGCACCCATTACGCCAGCAAATATGTCTCCACCCGTCATTCCGGTGAAAAGTGGCGCATCGTCTTCGTACCCGGTTAAGTGAGCGATCCCGGACATTTGTTCGGTCGACATACCGAAGGCTACATAATCACGCCATGCAACGTCAGCGCCAAATCCAGACAGCGAAAGCATGATCAAACGTGGATTGAGCTCCCGCAGCGTCGCATATGAAAGTCCGAACTTCTGCATGACCCTGGGTGTGTAGTTCTCTATCAAAACGTCTGATTTCTGCACCAGCTCCTTTAGAATGTCTGCGCCGCGGGGGTCGGTAAGATTAAGCGTAATCCCACGTTTACTTCTATTCACCCAATTGAAATAGGGCGAACTCTCCCATGGCAGAACATCTCCATCCCACATTGAGGCACTGCCTCGCCATCCGTCAATACGCTGAACGGATTCGACCTTAATCACTTCAGCCCCCGCATCTGCCGCTATTTGCGCAGCTACCGGACCCGCAAAAAACATCGATAAGTCCAGAATTCGGAGCCCGTCAAGCGGAGATGAATTGGACTCCCCGTTTTGACTGACCGCCTTAGGAGGGTCGTTGGGCTCATCGAGCTCTGAGAAGACTTCGTCAGTATGCTCACCCAACAAAGGAGGTCGATAGGGTCCAGGCTGAGTCGCAGTCGATTTGAAAGGTATCCCTGGAACTTCAACTGATCCAGCAACCGGGTGTTCAAGTTCTACGAAAAATCCACGCTCCCGAAGTGGGGGAAATTCGTAAAGCTCCTGCAAATCGGGAACCAGGCCGAATGGTATGCGCCAGGTCTGCGCTTCATGAAATAAGTCCTCAGCGGTACGATCCTGAAGAGCTGCCTGAAATGCTGCCCTGATTTCCTCAAGTCGTTCGTCAGGCCTCGTCCAGGAGATTCCTTCGAAGCGCGGATTATCCGGGATATCACTCAGCCCCAGAAAGTCACAGAGCATGGTCCACTGGGCGCCCGTCAAAGCATTCAACCCGATATAGCCTTTGCTGGTTGGGAGTATATAAGCGGCACCCGCACCCGATCCAACGCTCGAATAGCGTTGTGGCACGATATCGAGATATTCATACAGGAGAGTCGGCATCTGTGCGCCCGTCAGCACCGCTTCCTGAGCACTGACATCAATATGCTCGCCGCCACCGTGAGCGGTTCTGCCCAGTGCGGCTAACAGGGTAGATGCAGCCGCGAATGCGCCCGTCAAGGTTTCTGCAATCGTACCGCCGACCTGCAGTGGTTCTCGATCGGGCACCCCACAAAGCTGCGCCCATCCACCCACAGCACATGCAATCAAGTGCGAAGATGCATAGCCGGAGTCTGGTCCAAACGAGCCAAATCCCGAGATCGTCGTCAAAATAACGCCTGGGTTCCACTCTCGAAGCTGTTCGTAGCCCATGCCGCGGCTCGACAGTGCGGCCGCTGTGTCACTCGAAACAATGATATCAAAACGCCTGATCAGGGCTTGCAGTTTCTTTAGCCCTGCTTCAGAGTCGAGATCGAGGACCACACTTCGTTTACTTGTGTTCAGGAAAAAAAAGCTCGAACTGAGTTCGATATCCGGCTTATCCCCGGGGAAGGGACCGATCGAACGGCTCTGGTCTCCAGTCCTGGGTGTTTCTATCTTTACAACGTCAGCGCCCAGATCACCCAGTAACTTCGCACAAAAAGGGCCAGCTATTCCTTCTGATATATCCAGAATTTTTAGCCCGCGGAGTGGTCCTGTTGTATCTAGAGTCATTACTTTACTCCCAATCCCGGATCGTCGAATGCACCTGCCTCACATCAATAGAAACATAATAATTCCGGTTAGAGCAATAAACATGATAAATTAATTTCGGGGACAGTTTACTTAATTATTTTCCCCGAAATTCCATGGACTCCGTCAAGTTAAGGTTTATCGGAGCATGGAACAACAAACGGCATTTTTGGGACTGCCCGCAAGAGCGACAGATATCCCAAAAGCCGCTTTATTACGTTATGATTCAAGCAGCAATCGCAGTGCGGCTGCACGGCGCTCAAAACGCATTATTCGCGTTCGGTCGGCGCTCCTTACCATCTGCTGGAGTGGTATATGAGTAACGAAAATCTCACGACGATGATCTACAACGGCATCGAAGTTTACGGTGGCGCCAAGCGAGAGAGAAGAGCGCGACCGAACGCCACCTATCACGAAGCCGCACGTGATGTGCCGGTCTTCGCCGAAACCGATGTACTGGTCGTTGGGGGCGGACCCGCTGGTACAACTGCTGCCATTGCAGCCGGTAGGATTGGCGCCGATGTCATGCTGGTGGAGCGCTATAACCACCTCGGCGGGCTCTCAACGGGAGGGCTGGTGCTGTGGATTGACCGCATGACGGATTGGACCGGCCAGCGCGTAATTGCAGGTGTCGCACGAGATTACCTGGACAGACTGCCGAAGGAAGCCGTAATGGGTCCTCTCCACGCCGACTGGGGTTCCAGGGATGATGCCACCGCCGCCTATTGGCGTCAGCGTTCAGCGGCGTTTAAGGGTATCGTGACCTATTCGCCAACCATCGATCCGGAAGCGCTGAAAACGCTGTCCATGCAAATGACCCTCGAGCAGAATGTGCGTCTGGTGTTCCATGCCTGGGCTGCAATGCCGATCGTCGAGGAAGGTGCCATGCGGGGTGCAATCTTCGAAAGCAAGGAAGGAAGACAGGCGATTCTCGCCAAGGTGGTCATTGATACCACGGGTGATGCCGATCTGCTGGCACGCGCTGGATTGTCTCTCGAATCCGATATCGACGCACAGGACATCCATCACACCATCAACACCGCGTTTTTGCTGGGTGGTGTCGATATGGAACGTTGGATGAGCTTTCGCGAAGAACAGCGTGATGATTTCTCAGCCTTCATGGTGCAGGGGCGCAAGGCGTTGGAGTTCTTCGAAGTACCTTCCTGCTCATGGCGTAACGATATCGCGCTGTTTATGGGGCCGCGTCTAACCGGCTATAGTGCGGTGAATGTTGAAGATCTCTCGGAAGTGGAAATCAGATCCCGGTACCTCACTGTGGGCTATGTCGATTTCTATCGCAAGCGAGCACCCGGTTTTGAGAAGGCATTCCTGATGCTCGGAGCACCCCAGATCGGCGTAAGACACAGCCGCAGGCTCATGGGCGATAACAAGGTTACCCGTGCTCAGTGGGAAGAAGGTACGGTGTGGGACGATGAGATCGGCGTTTCGACATCGCTGTCACCCAACTTCCCCAATATCTCGGTGCCCTATGGGTCACTCCTGCCTCAGGAGCTGGAAGGCGTACTGGGTGCCGGTCGCCATATCGCCTGCGACGCCAGCTCCCACTCGTTCCTGCGGGAAATACCCCAATGTTGGCTGACCGGACACGCCGCTGGTGTTGCCGCGGGTCTGGCGGCTGGATCGGCATTAGAACCTCGTCAGGTGCAGCCACAAATGATTCAGCGAGAGTTACTGCGCCAAGGGGCTTATCTCTCTCCGGCTATTGAGAAAGCGCTCAGACAGAGACCGGAGGAAAAGGAAGCCGGGGATTCCCGGGCCAGGCTGGAGAGTTCCGGCAGGACCTGATGATGGGGCTCGGGATGGATTGTTGATAAAGAGGTTCGTGTCAGTTGACGGGCGGAATACCATCCCGTAGCAAATTGCGCGCGATTACCCAACGGTGTACCTCATTGGGACCGTCTACAATCCGATCCACCCGGGCATTACGATAGATGTGTTCCAGGGGAAGTGCTTTGGTGAGTCCCATGCCACCGTGTATCTGAATGGCACGGTCCGCTACCTTACCGAGCATTTCGGTAGCCATGATCTTGACCATGGAAATCTCCTGACGGGCATCCCGTCCCTGGTCCTGCTTCCAGGCGCCGTAATAGGTGAGCAGTCGCGTTGCATTTATCTCCGTGTAGGAGTCCGCCAGCATGTTCTGCACCGACTGCCGGTTGGAGATGAGTTCACCAAAGGTTGATCGTTGTTTGGAGTAATCCAGCGCCATCTCCAGACAGCGGCTAGCAAGCGCAACGGAACGGGCGCCCATGGCAAAGCGAATACCACCCAGCGTATTCTGGGCCTGTCCCCAACCGCTACCGGCATCAGTCAGTCGGCAGCTTTCGGGTGTCATGCAATCTTCCAGCAGGACTTCACAGGCATCGCTGCTCACGCTGCTGGGTCGTCCCATGGTGGGGATCACCTGGGCAGTAAATCCTGGTTCAGCGGTATCGACCAAAAAGGTATTGATACCCTCCCTGCCGCTGGTTCCTGCTTCGCGAGCGTAGACAATTGCATAGTCAGCCTTATGCGCGCCACTGATAAAAATCTTCCTGCCGTTCAGGATGTAACGGTCACCGTCGCGAACGAAAGAGGTGCGCATTGAAGAGGGATCGCTGCCACTGGTCGGGTCTGTGAGGCAAAAACAACTATAAAGTTCATCCCGTTCAGCCTTTGCTGCGAACTTATCCAGCTGTGCAGCAGGAAAACGCTGCAACATCTCCGGCACACCCGAGTCCCGCCAGAGATCACCGCCGAAGAGCGATCTCGCCTGAGCTTCGTGGACCACTGCCATGTCACGTTGACCGAATCCGGCCCCACCTTCCGAGACCGGACGCGCCAGGTTTAACAGGCCAAGTTCCCGCAATTGTGTGCGTAAGCCGCGCCAGGTATCCGCAGGTATGTTCTCCTCTATGAACTCAACCTCCTGTTCCAAAGGAATTAATTGCTCTTCGACAAATCGGGCAACGGTGTCGCGCACCATGCGTATCTCGTCTGGAATCTCAAAGTCGATCATGTCTTTCTCCGCCTGATTGCTGGCAATTAACTGCTGGACATTAGGAGATGATATCCTGCTCACGAAGTGCGTTGACTTCATCTGCAGACAGACCCAGTCGTGACTTGAGTATCTTTTCAGTGTGCTCACCGAGTGCCGCTGGCTGCCTGGATCAGCAGGTCCTGTCCCGGCAGATCTTGCCACGGACCTTTGCTGCCGTAACCAGACAGAGAGCAATAAACCAGTCTCGGATTCAATTCACTGAGCGCCTGGTAACCGAAGCCCAGGCGCTGCATGGCACCGGGTCGATAGTTCTCTACCAGTACATCTGCCTGCGCTGCGAGGGCAAGTCCGAGTTCCCGCCCACGGTCGCTACGAAGATCAATGCTGAAGCTCTCCTTGTTGCGATTTGCCGCGCGATAATTCCCCACGAGATTACGCCCCACCGCACCTGTCAGTCGCTCTATCTTGAGCACATCAGCACCCATGTCAGCCAGAAACTGAGTGCAGTAAGGTCCGGCAAAGATGGCGCCGAATTCAAGTACAAATAGATTGTCAAGTAGTCGAGTCATGCTTACTTCCCGAAGAGGAGGGGGGTGGGTGCTGCCAGCGCGATGGGTGAGTGCAGGGCGTTTGGAGTAACGATATCGATGGCGTCTATGTCGTCGCGGTTGACGAGTTCGCTGTAATCGTCGGTGACGATCTCGACATCGAACATCCGGGCGGCTCCCCGGGCTCGATCCTTGTCGATATCGCAGATCGCCATCAATTTTGCCCGTGGATGGGTGCCGTATACCGCCAGGTGACCCGCATTGGTCCAGCCACCCGTGCCCACAACACCTACTCGAATTTCACTATCAGCCAAG
The DNA here is from genome assembly GCA_030123805.1 of Gammaproteobacteria bacterium. Lineage (GTDB taxonomy): Bacteria > Pseudomonadota > Gammaproteobacteria > Pseudomonadales > Azotimanducaceae > JASJXV01. The sequence goes on along the minus strand of JASJXV010000099.1, from coordinate 5,104 downwards.
ATTTGACGCTCCAGAAAAAACTGACAATTCCATATGATTCATTGTTTGATCATCAATCGGGTAGTCCAAGGACTCGTTTTGCAACAATGTTGAGTTGCACCTCGTTGGTGCCGCCAGCGATGGATGCCGCCCTGGATCCCAGCCAGGTCCGCGTTAACTCCAGTTCTTCTGCACTGAAGCTGTCGCCTTCCCAGCCGAATGCTTGCGTGCCTCGAGCCTTGAGCAGCAGCTCCTGCTGAGTTTTACTTAGATTCGCGCCGTAATACTTGAATATAGAGGTTGCGGCATCAGGGGTTTTACCTGCTTCCAACTCCGCCACTGTACGTCGCTGGGTCAGAGAAAATGCTGATCCGTTCATGCGATGCTGGATGATTGCGTCTCTTAAGACCGGATCGGCAATGCGGTTGTCCTGGACGCCGATGCAATCCCTGGCTACTTGCTGCAAAGGGGCGCCAGACTGCTCTCCGGAAGATCTTGCACTCCCGGCACCGGCTAATGCCGCCAGGCCAGATCGTTCATGCTGCAGTAATCGCTTTGCCACGCCCCATCCCCGATTGAGTTTGTGGATTAGATCCGCCTTGGGGACTTCGACATTGTCGAAGAACGTCTCGCAAAACGGCGAGGAACCGCTGATCAATCGGATAGGCCTGACTGTGATGCCAGGATTGTCCATTGAGAAGAGAATAAAACTGATGCCTTCGTGTTTGGGCGCCTGGGGTTCCGTTCGCACCAGGCAGAAAATCCAGTCGGAATACTGGGCACCGGAGGTCCATATCTTTTGGCCGTTGACCAGGAAGTGATCACCCATATCTTCCGCCTTCGTTTGCAGGCTGGCCAGATCCGAACCCGCTCCTGGCTCGCTGTACCCCTGGCACCAACGAATCTCACCCGACGCAATCTTCGGCAGATGGCGCGACTTCTGATCCTCGTTCCCATATTCAAGCAGCGTTGGTCCAATCATGGTCACACCCATTCCCGTGAGCGGGGCGCGCGCGTTGATGCGAGCCATTTCTTCCAGCACAACCAGATATTCATCTTTACTCAAGTCATCGCCACCATATTGCTTCGGCCATGTGGGCGCGTTCCAGCCCCGCTCGGCCATCCGGTCGAGCCACACGTAGGAATCGGGGTTGCTGCTGCGCAGCTTCGAGCCGCCGTCTACCATCTCCGCATTGACCAGGGGAGTTCGCATCGACTGGGGGCAATTCTCATCAAGCCATGCGCGTGTTTCTTCACGGAATTCATCTAGTGCAGCCATCTGTGTCCCTCCATCTATCTGGATTACGAGCAGGTCCTACGACGTTGAAACCTCTTTGGTGTTTCGATCCGCCGATAATTAGTCTGCGCATCCATATTGCATGAGTCTGCCAGGAGAATAAAGAAGATGATACAAAATGAAAAGGGTGGCTTATTTGTCCTATACTCAAACGAGTCTTCGATATCTAAGGGACTGCCTCCGGGTACAGAATTGTGACAAGTGCGGTGGCGCGCTGAGCGCAGGGGAGGCTCCATTACCACCATTGAATTGACCCCAAAAGGGCACTTCATATACGCAGGGGATTGGTTATGGGCATCCAGAGAAACTTATAAGTTAACAGCGATCCTTCAACATCAAGGTGGGCAGCGCAAACGCAGTGTCATCGAGAAAATATCAGTAGAGCGCATAATAAGCGCAGAATCTTTTAGCGACTGAATGACAGGATAAACAAGATGGAACTCATGAAAGCTTGTATAGCGACCGGAGAGAAAAGGCAAATCGAGTGCAAGGAAATCCCTGTACCAAAGATCGAACCCGGATGGCTGTTGTTCAAAACCCGATACACTTGCATCTGCGGTAGTGATCTGGAGTATCTCGATGGTTCTTTCGATCTCATCAGCCACGGTGTGACTCATCCAGGTGCAATTATTGGTCACCAGGCAGCTGCCAGGGCCGGGCTTGACGGTTCCCAGGATAGCCCACTAAGTGGTATCCGACCGGGTTCCATCCCGGGACACGAATTTGTTGCTGAAGTGGTGGAGGTGGGTGAGGGAGTTACTGGCTGGTCTGTGGGAGACCGAGCTGTACCCTTGACCGGCAGTCCGGACCCAACAGGGATCGGACCTGCAAATCCCGGCTATGAGACCTATAAGTGTATGGCGGAATATTTCCCGTCTACGCCCTATGGCGTACAGAAAGTGCCTGCCGATGTCAGTGATGAGGAGGCAGTATTCGTTGAGCCGCTTTGCACCGGCATTGGTGCGGTTACCAGTGCCGGTATCAAACCAGGACAGTCAGTAGTGGTTATTGGTGCCGGTAAGATTGGCTTGCTGGCGGCCATGGCTGCAAGGGTGGCGGGGGCTTCACCTGTCATCATCATTGATCTGGTCGAATCACGGTTACAGAAGGCGCTGGAGGTGGGGGTTGATGCAGCTCTCAATGCCAATGCAGTGGATGTGGTTACTGAAGTTGCACAACTCACGGGAGATGGTCCCAATGCCGTCCTGATTTGTGTTCGCGATGGCAAGGTGCTGAACCAGGCAGCCGAGATGGCAAAACGTGGCGCAAGTATCATACTCGCAGGTTTTGTCTCACCAATGGAAGTCAATCCCATGTTGTGGACGATCAAGCAGCTAAAAATCATCGGCATTTTGGGGGGCAGCATGATGGATTCGATGTATCTGATCAGCCACAAGCAGATTGATGCTACCCCGCTGATATCAGAAATCTTTTCCTTTGACGATTGTCAGCAGGCTGTCGATTCAGTTTACAGTGGTGAAAATATCGCGGTATTACTCAGGTAGAAACTTTTTCTGCCGTGGCAAATTGGCTCTATGCCAGGAGCAAATAGGAGAAGAACCGTCCGCACTGTGCATGAATGATTGACATTTGACCCCATTAATATCGATCATGGGAGTCCACATATTTGTAAACAAACTGAAAAGGAGAGAAACGATGCCTGATCTAACATCAGATCTGAATAACCTGGGGATGTCAGAAGAAGCGCGACCCTTGTTGGATGCCGTGAAAAAGCACATTGACGAGAACGTCGCACCCATCACTGAGGAATTTTTTTCACTGGAAGAGGGAAAAGAGGATCGATGGTCCTGGCACCCACGGCAGCTTGAGCTGCTGGAAGGTGCCAAAGCTAAAGCCAAAGAGTCGGGGTTGTGGAATTTTTTCCTACCCGATGCCGAAACCGGAGAGGGATTAAAAAACCTGGATTACGCTTACATAGCAGCAGAACTCGGGCGTTATTCACTGGCTTCTGAGACGCTGAACTGTAGCGCTCCAGACACTGGAAATATGGAGGTGCTGGAACGGGTTGGTACCGAGGAACAGAAGGAGAAGTGGTTAAAACCCCTGTTGAACGGTGAAATTCGTTCCGCGTATGCCATGACTGAACCCGGTCAGCCGTCATCCGATGCCAAGAACATCAGCACCAGTGCCGTGCTGGACGGCGACGAGTGGGTCATCAATGGTGAGAAATTCTATATCTCGGGGGCGGGTGATCCGCGCTGCAAAATCTTGATCACGATGGTGAAGACAGATCCTGATGCAGCCCCGAGCAAGCAACAATCCCAGATTCTGGTACCCAAGGACACACCGGGAGTCAACATTCTGGAGGGGATGCAAGTATTTGGTCATGACGCTGCTCCGCACGGTCATATGCATATCAAATTCGATAATGTTCGTGTGCCAAAAGCCAATATTCTACTCGGCGTGGGGCGCGGTTTTGAGATTTCCCAGGTGCGTCTGGGTCCGGGTCGAATCCACCATTGCATGCGTTCTATCGGACAGGCGGAAAAGGCCCTGGAATTAATGGTCAAACGAGCCGGTAGCCGCATAGCCTTTGGCAAGCCCATTGCCAAACTGGGTAAAAACCTTGAAGTTATTTCAAGAGCACGGATAGACATTGATTCCTGTCGTCTGATGGTATTGCAGGCTGCCAAGGCCATGGACGTCCTGGGTAACAAAGAAGCACGAATTTATGTCAGTGCAGTAAAGGCCATGGTGCCGGAGAAGGTATGCAATATTATCGATCAGGCGATTCAGATCCATGGCGCGGCAGGGGTGTCGCAGTGGACCCCGCTGGCTGCGATGTATACGGGCCAGCGTACCTTGCGCCTGGCGGATGGACCGGACGAGGTTCACCACATGGTAGTTGGCCGTGCCGAGGTGCAGAAGTACGGTTTGTGGTAGCCAACAGGCGGCATTTGCAGAGGATTTGTTACAACGGTTAATAAGTAAATCTGTGCTACATCCGGCACTTACCTTTCCGGGTTTGCGGTACGCTTCGGTGACGCAGCGTTACCCTTCCCGAGGGGCGGCGAGCCTGGGAGCCTGTCCGACATCCCGGTCAGGCTCCTGGTCAGTTTGCCTGTATCAGTTCTATAATGATGTTACTAAACTTGCTGCGGGTGTCCAGGTAAACGGCGCCTCGGGTGGTTTGATCTGCATGTTTTATACTGAGAATAACCGGGAATCCTTGTTCAACAAGCTTGGCCGTCTCTTCTTCCAGGTCATCTACAGTGTAGGCAACGTGACCAATGCCTTCACCCGTGCTTTCCAAAAGCTCCTTGTGGACAGTTTCCCCTTCGACGGGCTGCAGTAACTCAACCCCTAAAGGTCCCAACTGTCCCATCACACCTCTGGTCTTGACTATGGGATCCGGCGTCTTGCCATATACTAAATACTCTGCAATTTTGCTACTGTCGATCAGAAATTCGGGTTGGAAAGTCGCCATGTCCAGGGCCTGGTAGTCCTCAAGAGACTTGTCCAAATCCCTGACTGGTATTCCGACATGATGTAGTTTCCACGTATTTTCCATGATTCTCCCCTTTAGACGCTACAATTGTGTTTTCATTCAGCTATTGATCCGGTACGCAGTCCTCTTCTCTCCCGAACTTTCCTGGCAGGCGGCAATAGCCTGTCATCCACCATAACAAACTCACTTTAAACTTGATAACCCTACTTTTTATATTGACTTAAACGGCTATCGTGCAGTGATGCTTGAATCAAACAATACAGTGGGTTCGGCCGTACACCAGACAAATCACATCACACGGATCCGATTCAATGTTTGAGATCAACAACAGGAGACCTGGACATAAGGAGACCTGCGAT
>JASJXV010000203.1 GCA_030123805.1 Gammaproteobacteria bacterium | reverse complement strand
GTATTTTGCTATCGCAAGCTCATAGACAGGCTTGCTGAGGGACAGATATGCTGCAAAAAAAGAGCCGGTCTTCACCGGCTCTTTTCCCCTTCTTACTCGAATAGTTATTTAAAAAACTAACTTTCGTCCGTTACTAATTCCTGCTCTTCAACAGGAAGTTCCTTGATGCTCAATTTAATTCGACCTCGATCGACATCCAGAACAATCACTTTCACTTCTTCTCCTTCAGACAAGTAATCAGTGACTTTTTCCACTCGTTTCTTGGAAATCTGTGAGATATGCAGAAGGCCATCCTTTCCGGGGAGGATAGTTACGAATGCACCAAAGTCGGTGATTCGAGCTATTTTGCCCTTATAGATCTGGCCGACTTCTGCTTCGGCAGTAATTTCCTCGATGCGAGCGATAGCAGCATCTCTGGAAGCCAGATCTTCACCATAGATCATAACCTTACCGCTATCGTCTATATCTATGGATGCGCCGGTTTCCTCTGTAATTGATCGGATGGTGGCTCCACCTTTACCGATGATATCACGGATCTTATCGGCATCTACTTTGATCGTCGCCATGCTGGGCGCTGATTCAGCCAACTCATCTCTCGGCACAGAGATGACACGATTCATCTCCCCAAGAATATGCATCCGAGCATCCCGGGCTTGCGCCAGGGCGGTCTCCATAATCTCCTCTGTAATGCCTTGAATTTTGATATCCATCTGTAACGCGGTGATGCCTTCCGAGGTGCCTGCGACCTTGAAGTCCATATCACCCAGGTGATCTTCATCGCCGAGGATATCAGTCAATATCGCAAACCTGTCGCCATCCTTCACCAATCCCATGGCAACACCAGCGACGGGTGACTTTATAGGTACTCCCGCATCCATCAAAGCAAGGCTGGCACCACACACACTCGCCATTGAACTGGAACCATTGGACTCTGTGATCTCCGACACAACTCTGATCGTGTACGGAAACTCTTCACTATCAGGAAGCATTGCAGCAACGCCCCGTCTTGCCAATCTGCCATGACCAATCTCACGACGTTTGGGTCCTCCTGAAAATCCGGTCTCACCAACGCTGTAGTAAGGAAAGTTGTAATGCAACATGAAGTTATCTTTATATGAACCTTCCAATGCATCAATTATAGCCGCGTCCCTCATCGAACCCAGAGTAGTCGTGACCAATGCCTGTGTCTCTCCTCTGGTAAACAGTGCAGAGCCGTGCGTCTTCGGCAGAATACCCACTTCAACTTCAATATTTCTCACCGTCTTGCTATCCCTGCCATCGATTCGAGGCTCACCTTCCAGGATCCTGTTTCTAACGATCCTCTTCTCAAGACTGCTAAATTCACCGAGTACATCACCGGAATCAATTTCTGATTCTTCATTAATTAACGCCGCTACAGCCGTATCCTTCAGTGCAGACAGTTTATCCTGTCTTTCCACCTTGTCCGTGATTCTATAGGCATCGCCAATTCCAGCTTCAAATTGAGACTGCATACTCTCTCTCAGTGACTGATTCACCGGCGGGGCTTCCCATGCCCAGGCCGGTTTACCCGCTTCAGCCACTAATTCATTGATGGCCTTAATGCTAACTTGCATTTCCGTGTGAGCAAATAGCACAGCGCCAAGCATTTGATCCTCACTGAGTTCGTTAGCTTCCGATTCGACCATCAATACTGCTGATTCCGTACCGGCAACCACCATATTCAGGTCAGATTCCTCCAGTTCATCATAACCTGGATTCAACAGGTAGCCTGCATCGGTAAACCCAACTCGTGCAGCACCGATAGGACCGCTGAACGGGATCCCTGAAAGACCAAGGGCAGCAGATACACCAAGCATCGCAGCGATATCGGGATCATTGTTCTTGTCAGCAGAAATAACTGTACAGGTAACCTGCACTTCGTTCATGAAACCCTTGGGAAAGAGAGGTCTGATAGGCCTGTCAATGAGTCGGGAAGTTAATGTTTCTTTTTCTGATGGGCGCCCTTCGCGCCTGAAAAACCCTCCTGGAATTTTCCCGGCAGCGTATGTCTTCTGTTCGTAGTTTACTGTTAAAGGAAAGAATGATTGCGTCGCTGACGCCTCTTTTCTTCCTACTACTGCAACCATGACGACAGTATTGTCAATGGTTACCAGCACTGACCCGGTAGCCTGTCTGGCCACTCTGCCAGTTTCTATGGTCACCTGCTGGTTTCCATAGGTAAACGTTTTTCTTATCGGATTCACAAATTGTCTCCATTATCCTGTTCTGCCTGGCATGAACGCCAGGCATTTATTGTCGATTTGCCCGGTATTAGCGTCGCAAGCCGAGTCGTTTGATTATTTCTGCATAGCTATCCGCATTTTTCCTTTTCAAATATGTCAATAATTTGCGGCGTTGATTAACCATCCTGATCAGCCCTACTCTTGAATGGTGATCATGAACGTGCTCTCCAAAATGACTTTGCAACTTATCTATATTTGCCGATAGCAGTGCAATCTGCACCTCCGGAGAACCTGTATCCGTCTCTGATTTACCGAAGTCCTTAACGATTTCAGCTTTGTTTTCGGCTGTAAGCGCCATAATATTTCTCCACTTTAATATGCATTAGCAACTTTGTTATCGTTTCATAGGTAACTCTGTAACCAGCTAAAAGGTAGTTGTAACCACGCATATTGACAGTCACAACCGTTCTGCATTTTTCCTAAACTACTTTATAAACACACGACTCAACGGAATTCGAAAAACGATGGAGATCATTACTACACAATTCCTCCAACACATCATCCAGCAGCCAGCAACCTACGTGGTGCGACTTTCCCGTCATCCTGAATCTCTCCTACTCCAATAAAGCCATTCTTGTTGTCTCCCTCTTGAGCAAACAATCTTACCCAACCCTCAGTTGGTGCACCTGCAACCTGTATTGCCTGTCCCTGTCTCAAGTAGTAGGCTGTTGTCTCCGGCAGAATTACTGCAGGCCAGTCTTGCACCGCACTCGAAACAGGCATCAAACATTTTTCGAGAGCTTCCAGGCCTTCCTTTTCCTTGATTTCTCTCAACTGCACAAGAGTATAAGCATCCTCTACATCGTATGGTCCTGCGGACAGCCGTCTGAGTTCACATACATGCGCACCACAACCAAGTCGTTTTCCTAAATCCTCTGCAAGACTACGAATATAAGTTCCTTTGCTGCAGAATATATCCAATACAAACTGATCATCCCTGAATTCGACTAGTTCCAATTTGTAGATAGTTACCTTTCTCGGCATTCTCTCTACTTCGATCCCTTGTCGTGCCAATTTATACAGTGGTTGACCCTGATGCTTGATCGCAGAGAACATGGATGGCACCTGTTCAATCTCACCGGAAAAATCATCCAACAAGGATTGAACATTACTGGCGGTTACACCAACAACCGCATTTCTGGCAATAATCTCACCGTCTGCATCTCCACTGTCAGTCGAGATACCCAGTTTGAACTTCGCCAGATACCGTTTATCTGCATTAAGCAAAAATTGAGAGAATTTCGTTGCCTCGCCAAAGCACAAAGGCAGTGCACCGGTAGCTAACGGATCCAGGCTCCCTGTATGACCGGCTTTCGCCGCTTCAAACAAATGCTTTACTTCCTGAAGTGCGCCATTTGACGTTATACCCCGGGGTTTGTCTAACAGCAACATACCATTTACGGGTCTGCCTTTCTTGTGTCGTCTTCTCAATCAACCGTTTCCTAACTGGTTCATGTCCGGATCTAACGTTTGCAGGAGTTAGTTCCTTGCTAAGTAATTGATTTGCATAACCACCGGGTTCAATTTCTGGTGACTATTTATCAACTTCAGCAGTTTCCGCTGAGCCGCATCCG
>JASJXV010000098.1 GCA_030123805.1 Gammaproteobacteria bacterium | reverse complement strand
AACAGGATGTCCTTGAAGAAGGTGATGAATATCTGGACACAGTAGACGCATTGGGTGTTGGTACCTGGCTCGAATTCGCAATTGAAGAAGATCAAAACGCACGTTGTAAACTGGCTGCACGAATTAATGCCATCGACAAATTCATATTTGTTAACAGACAGGGGGTCAAGGTTCTGGAAAAGAATCGCATGGGGCTCGCATTAGAGTTCAAGCAGGCATCCGTTCGCGTTATAAGTGATGGATTGCTGTTTTCCCGTGCCCTGGAAACGGTGATCGGCAACCTGAGAGAGACCCAATCCGAACTGAGAGCAGCCGGTGCATACCAGGCAGAACCGGTGTGAAGGTCGCAGGAGCTGGTCCGAGAGCCGACCTGTCAGCAACCCGCCAAATCAAGCAGAGAGTTCCAGAATCAACTTATTCAGTCGCTTGACATAGCTCCCCGGATCATCAAGCTGTCCTCCTTCCGCCAGGTTTGCCTGATCATGAAGAATTTTGGTCAGATCGCCAAACCGATCCATATCGGACTCGTCATTCAGCTTCTCTACCAGCGGATGTTTCGGGTTTATCTCAAAGATCCTTTTACTGTCTGGCATTGCCTGACCTGCAGCCTCCAGAATTCGACGCATCTGCATACCCATATCGGCCTCACCAACCACGAGACATGCCGGAGAATCCGTCAGGCGATGCGTTATTCTTACATCTTCGACCGTTTCACCCATCACCTCCTTGATTCTGTCAATCAAGCCCTTGAATTCCTCTTCAACTTTTTCCTGATCCTTCTTAGCCTCAGTATCTTCGAGTGACCCCAGATCCAGTGATCCTCTGGCGACATCCTGGAACTGTTTCCCGTCAAATTCCGCCAAATGACTCATCAGCCATTCGTCGATCCGGTCATGGAGAACCAGGACTTCGATATCTTTCTGGCGGAACACTTCCAGATGCGGGCTACTGTTAGCCGTCTGATATGTCTCAGCCGCAACATAGTAGATCTTGTCCTGACCGGTTTTCATTGCGGATACATAATCTTCCAGGGACCGTGTCTGTTCGGAAGAAGCATTGGCAGTGGTGGCAAACCTGAGTAGTTTCGAAATCTTTTCCCTATTGCCAAAGTCCTCAGCCGGTCCTTCCTTTAACACCTGACCAAATTCTTTCCAGAAACTGGCGTATTGATCCGGTTCATTCCTGGCTATTTTTTCCAGCATATCCAGCACGCGTTTCGTGAGTGCAGAACGCATGGAATCTATGGCCGGGTCTTTTTGTAACAGTTCCCTTGAAACGTTAAGAGACAAGTCATTGGAATCTACAACGCCCTTCACGAAGCGAAGATAAAGTGGCAGGAACTGTTCGGCATCGTCCATGATGAAGATACGCTGCACATACAGTTTCAGGCCTCTGGGTGCTTCCCGTTGAGATAGATCGAACGGTGCTTTCGAGGGGATATAAAGCAAGCTGGTATAGTCCAGTTTTCCTTCGACTTTATTGTGGCTCCAGAGCAGCGGATTTTGAAAGTCATGTGAAACATGCTTGTAAAATTCCTGGTACTCATCGTCCTCGACATCTCTACGGGATCTGGTCCAGAGAGCTTTCGCAGTATTGATGACCTTATCTTCAGGTTCCTTTTTCGTGGCATCGTCATCATTGCCTGCGGCGAGCGGCTCCTGCTTCATAATGACCGGAATCGAAATATGATCTGCATATTTCTTGATGATGCTCTGCAGACGCCAGCTATCGGCGAATTCAGTTTCTTCCTTCTTCAGGTGCAGAGTAACTCTTGTGCCTCGCAGCTTGCGGGCAATGGACGCCACTTCAAATTCCGCCTCACCTGATGAAGTCCAACGTACCCCCTCATTAGTAGGTGTACCTGCCTTGCGACTCTCAACAGTTACTTTATCTGCAACGATAAAGCATGAGTAAAAACCCACACCAAACTGGCCAATAAGCAATGAATCTTTTTGCTGGTCTCCTGTCAAGGTTTCGAGAAACTGTGACGTTCCCGATTTGGCTATGGTGCCCAGATGCTCTATCACCTCGTCGCGGGTCATACCAATGCCGTTGTCGGTAACTGTTACAGTCCCGGCTTCCTTGTCGAAATCAACCCGGATACTCAGCTCCGCATCAGCTTCCATTAAGGATTCATCTGTCAGAGATGCGAATCTCAGTCTATCCGCCGCGTCTGAGGCATTTGATATTAATTCGCGGAGAAATATTTCCTTGTTGCTGTACAAGGAGTGAACCATCAGATGTAGCAATTGTTTTGCTTCTGCTTGAAACCCCAGCGTTTCTTTCTTTGCTTTAACAGCCATAGGTCGCCCTAGCCTCTTTCAATTAATTACTTATCCGGACTAGATGGGGACTGGCGCAACTTTTTTCAAGAGCCTAAAGCCCACCGTCCTCAGCATTCCGATGTTTGCCATCACCCACTCGACAGGATAGCAGCTGGCCGTCAGCGTCAGATATCCGCATTGCGAATTCTGACTACCATCCAGTGACTTCTTTTATTCCCTGGCCTATTTCCGCCAGACTGGTGACTGTTTTAACACCCGCTGCTTCTAGAGCCTTGAATTTATCAGCAGCGGTGCCCTTGCCTCCTGCGATAATCGCACCGGCATGTCCCATACGTTTGCCGGGAGGAGCGGTCACACCTGCTATATAGCTGACCACCGGTTTTGAGACATTGGACTGGATGAATTCGGCAGCTTCTTCTTCGGCACTACCGCCAATCTCTCCAACCAGGATGATCGCCTCCGTGGCAGGATCCTGCTCAAACAAGGTCAGCAGATCGATAAAGTTGGTACCCGGAATCGGATCACCACCGATGCCCACACAGGTGCTCTGGCCAAAACCCAAATCGGTCGTTTGTTTAACCGCTTCATAGGTGAGCGTTCCCGATCTGGAAATAACCCCCACCTTTCCTGGAAGATGAATTGATCCGGGCATGATTCCAATCTTGCACTCTCCAGGCGTGATGATTCCTGGGCAGTTGGGTCCAATCAAACGCACACCGCGGGAATCCAGATTAGCCTTTATTGCAAGCATATCAAGAATGGGTACACCTTCAGTAATACACACGATGACTTCAATGCCTGCATCCGCCGCTTCCAGAATGCCATCTTTGGCGAAAGCTGCCGGTACATAAATAACCGAAGCATTTGCGCCGGTTTCCATAACAGCTTCCCTGACCGTGTTGAACACCGGTAGACCCAGGTGCACCTGGCCACCCTTACCTGGCGTGACACCACCTACTATCTGTGTCCCATACGCAATCGCCTGCTCTGAGTGCAGGGTGCCCTGAGACCCTGTAAAACCTTGACATAACACTTTTGTGTTTTTATCTACTAATATGCTCACGACTTACCTCCCGCGGCTTCAACTGCTTGCTGCACTGCGTCTGTGAGGCTGGTCGCAGCAATGATTTCCACATCACTTTCCGCCAGAGCTGTTACGCCCAATTCAGCATTATTACCTTCAAATCTCACGATGACCGGTACTTTTACACCTACTTCCGTTACTGCACCAATTATGCCTTCTGCAATAATGTCGCACTGAACAATGCCGCCGAATATATTAATCAAAATCGCCTTAACATTACTGTCAGACAAAATCAGCTTGAAAGCCTCGGCTACCGCCTCCTTGGTCGCACCACCGCCAACATCCAGAAAATTCGCTGGCTGACCTCCATACGACTTAACCAGATCCATGGTCCCCATGGCCAATCCGGCACCGTTAACCATGCAACCAATGTTGCCTTCCAGTGCAACGTAATTTAGTCCATACTCGGCGGCTTCACTCTCCCGGGGATCTTCCTGGCTGGGATCTCGCATGGCTGCGATGCGTTTTTGCCGATACAATGCATTACCATCGATGGCCAGTTTCGCATCCAGACAGTGAACATTTCCTTCCGAGGTTATTACCAGTGGGTTGATCTCCACCAGCGACAGATCGCATTCCTGAAACATACGCGCCAGGTTGGTGAAGATTGCTGCAAATTGATTAACCTGCTTGCCCTGCAAATTTAACTGAAAGGCAAGTTCTCTACCTTGATACGCTTGTGCGCCAACTTCCGGATCTATTATGGCCTGTAGAATTTTCTCAGGTGTTTCTGCTGCAACCTTTTCTATCTCAACACCACCTTCAGTCGATGCCATAAAAACAATGCGCCGTCTGGATCGATCGATGACTGCGCCAAGATACAATTCCCGATCAATATTCGCGCACTCTTCCACGAATATTTTGCTAACGGGCTGACCCTTGTCGTCTGTTTGAAAGGTGACCAGGTTTGTGCCAACGAATTTGTCTGCAAAATCCCTGATCTCTGCCTCGGTCGATACAAGCTTTACACCTCCCGCTTTTCCCCTGCCACCGGCGTGAACCTGGACCTTTGCGACCCAGCGATCACCTCCTATTTCTCTTGCTGCTGCTACCGCCTCATCAGCAGTATCTACTGCTATGCCTTTTGAAACAGGCAAACCGTATTCAGCAAACAACTGTTTGGCTTGGTATTCATGAAGATTCATCTCTAATATTTCTTCCTGTATCTATTGATTAACGAGTGCTATACAAATTTACTTTTTTCTTTTTCGTCTGTTGGCAATATGAATTGCATGTCCGCCAACTGCCAATGCGGCTTCGTGGAAACTCTCTGACAGGGTTGGATGTGCAAACATGGTAAGACCAATATCTTCTGCACTTGCCCCGAATTCCATTGCAATAACAGCCTCTGCTACGAGTTCTGAAACATGTGGACCAATCATATGCACACCGAGAATACGATCGGTTTTACTATCGGCAATCACCTTCACACTTCCCAATGTGTCATTTGCAGCCATGGCGCGACCACTGGCAGAAAAGGGAAAGATACCAACCTCATATTCCTCTCCGGCGGCTTTAAGCTCTTGTTCGGTCTTGCCCACGCATGCGACTTCCGGGTGAGTATAAATAACACTTGGCACACAATCATAATTTACCATTGGCTTATGACCGGCAATTCGCTCAGCCACCATTATGCCTTCTTCCATACCTTTATGTGCCAACATGGGACCTCTCACTACATCGCCGACGGCATAGACACCTGGTGCATCCGTACTACATAGATCGTTCACATAAATGAAACCGCGCTCATCCAGATTCACGCCACTATCGGGTGCAAGCAAATCTTCCGTATAGGGGTGACGGCCAACAGCAATTATGACCTTGTCAAATTTAACCTCCTTGTCGCCTTCTGCATCACTGTATTTCACTACGACCTTGCCTTTTACAACTTCACTATGAGTCACTCTTGCACCCAGCCTTACATCCAACCCCTGACGGTTAAACTGCTTTAATGCTTCTTTGGCAATCTGCTGGTCAACCATCGGCAGAAATTCTTCCAGAGCTTCAAGAGTGATGACTTCGGAGCCTAATCGATTCCACACACTACCCAGTTCAAGACCAATAACTCCTGCTCCAATGACACCCAGTTTTTTTGGTACTTCCTGAAATTCCAGCGCTCCCGTCGAGGTAACCACAAGATCATCGACCAGGGGACAGGTCGGGATTTCTACCGGCACCGATCCGGAGGCAATGATGACACTATCCGCTTCAATATTTTCCACCGCACCTTCATGAGGAGCAAATTCCACGACTGGTCCCATGTGAAGTTTGGCGGTACCCTTAAGGAATTCAACGCCATTCGCCTGAAACAGAGTGGCCACACCCTGGGTGAGGTTCTCCACAATCTTGTTTTTTCTGGCGATCATCGCGGGAACATCCACAGAAACGCCCTTGCTGAGAATTCCCATGGATTCAAATTCGCTTGATGCCTCGACGTATTTCTGAGACGTATCCAGTAATGTTTTTGATGGAATACAGCCAACGTTTAAGCAGGCACCACCAAGCACAGGGGCACCTTCTTTATTCAGCCACTTGTCAATGCAGGCTGTTTTCAAACCTGATTGAGCACACCTGATTGCCGCATGATACCCGGCAGGTCCACCGCCAATTACAACCACGTCATATTTCTTCGACATCTTTTGTTTACCTGTCAGTTTGATATCTGAAACGCTCTGCTAAATATCCAGCAGAATGCGCGCCGGTTCTTCAAGAAAGTCCTTAATCGTTACCAGAAACCTGACCGCTTCCTGTCCATCAATCAATCTATGATCATAAGATAGCGCCAGGTACATCATCGGGCGAATTTCAACTTTTCCGTTAATTGCCACAGGTCTGTCCTGAATCTTGTGCATACCCAGAATACCTGTCTGGGGGGGATTCAAAATGGGAGTAGAAAGTAATGAGCCGAATACTCCACCATTGGAGATGGTGAATGTACCGCCCGTCATATCATCAATTGAAAGCTTGTTCTCCCGTGCTTTTATTGCATACTCCCTGATCTGGGCCTCTATTTCGGCAAGTGTCAGGCTATCCGCTTCTCGCAATACAGGCACTACCAATCCTCTGGGCGAACCCACAGCCACACCAATATCCTGATAACCATGATAGACAATATCATTCCCATCGATGGATGCGTTTACGGCGGGAAATCGCTTCAACGCCTCGACACAAGCGCGGATGAAGAAGGACATGAATCCCAGACGGGTGCCATTATGTGCCTTTTCAAAGTCATCCTTGTAACGTACGCGAAGATCAATAATAGCCTGCATGTCTACTTCATTGAATGTAGTCAGCATCGCAGCAGTTTGCTGTGCTTCAACCAGCCTTCTGGCGATACTTGCACGCAAACGGGTCATAGCGACCCGCCTTTCGATTCGACCACCGGTGGGTGCTTCTAACACGCCACTGGCAAACCTCTCCTGTGCCGGTTCGGAAACATCGGGACCCTGTAATTCAAGTTCCGCAACAGATTGCAGCACATCTTCCTTGGTAATTCGTCCCGACTTTCCAGTGCCCTTAATCTCGTTCATCTGCAAATGATGCTCCTCGGCTATTTTTCGAGCAGCAGGACTTGCACTGATTTCTTCATCCTCTGTTTCTTCCGAGACCCGTTCTAATGCAGCCGAAGTCTCAGCCGTGCCCACCGCACCTTCCTCAAAACGTGCTAACAGTTCCTCAGCCAGAACGGTATCACCTTCCTGCTTCAGAAGTTCTACAATCTTGCCATCAGCCGGAGCCACTATTTCAATAACAACCTTTTCGGTCTCAATATCAACCAATACCTCATCCCTGCGAACAGTTTGACCTTGCTGCACGTGCCAGGTAGCTATTTCACCATCGGCAATGGACTCCGGAAACGTGGGCGCTTTGATATCAATCATGATTTTCGTTCCTTCCTGTTATCATCTCGGTTTCCCGCTTCGGCGGAGCGCACCGATCTCGCGACGGACACCCGACAGATTCCTAGTCATTCATCTCCGTGAGGAGAGCATCCTCAATCAACTGCTCTTGCTGTTCCACATGCAGAGACATGTATCCGGCAGCAGCCGCTGCCGACGGTTCTCGCCCCGCATAGCGAAGATAGAGTTGTTTATTCCTGTTGGATAAATCTCTTCTCATATGGTGCTGACTGCTGTACCAGGCACCCTGATTCATGGGTTCTTCCTGACACCAGATTACATTTTTCAAGTTCTGATATTTTTGTAGAATCTGTTTCAGTTGCTCGTCAGGAAACGGATACAACTGCTCAATTCGGATAATTGCTATATGATTCAGGTTTTCTGCGTGTTTGCGGGTAATCAGATCGTAATAAACCCGTCCACTACACATTACCAACCGGGTTATCCCATCCGGATCATGTGCATCAACCGCTTCAATTATATTCTGAAACCGGCCTTCACACAGCTCTTCCAGGGTTGAGATGGCGAGTTTGTGTCGCAGCAGGCTCTTGGGTGTCATTACGATGAGCGGTCTTCTCAGAGGGCGCAGGATTTGTCGACGCAATAAATGAAACATCTGTGCGGGTGTGGTCGGAATACATACCTGAATATTATGCTCCGCGCATAACTGCAGGTATCGCTCTATTCTGGCAGACGAATGTTCAGGCCCGGCTCCTTCATATCCGTGCGGCAACAAGAGGGTTATGCCGCACATTCTTCCCCACTTGTGTTCCCCGGACGTGATGAATTGATCAATTACAACCTGTGCGCCATTTGCAAAGTCCCCGAATTGGGCTTCCCAGATAACCAAGACATCCGGATTGGTTGCGGCGTATCCATACTCGAATGCCAGCACAGCTTCTTCTGACAGGAGTGAATCATAGAGATCGAACGAAGGTTGATCCGCTGAGAGATGTTGTAACGGAATCCAGGTCGCTCCCTCTTTTTGATCGTGTAATTCGGCATGACGGTGCGAAAACGTGCCCCTGCTAACATCCTGACCGGTCAACCTGACACCGTAATTTTGATCAAGAATCGTAGCGTAAGCCAGATTCTCGGCATGACCCCAATTTATTGGCATGGCGCCAGCACTCATTCGGTGTCGGTCCTGCATAATTTTTTGCACCTGTTTCTGCAGTACAAAATGTTCCGGCAATGCATCCAACTTGTGTGCCAGGGCTTGTAACTTTTTCAATTCAACACCGGTATTACAGGGAGTGTCCCAGTCATGATCCAGATAAGGTGTCCAGTCGACATACAGTGCCGTATCAGGTTCCTGTACATAGTCCCATGCCACCGCTTCATCCCTGTCCAGGGCATTCCGATAATCCAAAACTCGCTGATCGTATTCACTCTGGGATATGGTGCCTGCGGCAATTTTCTGCTCAGCATAGAGTGAGCACACCGTGGGATGACTTCTTATTTTTCCGTACATCAACGGTTGGGTTATGGTTGGCTCGTCACCTTCATTGTGCCCGCGACGTCGATAGCAGACCAGATCGACAACGACGTCTTTCTTGAATTCCATACGGTAATCAAGGGCAATCTGTGCAACCAATAGTACCGCTTCAGGATCATCGCCGTTGACATGAAAAATAGGCGCCTGCACCATTTTTGCAACTTCCGTGCAGTATTCTGTAGACCGGGCATCTTCCTTTCGGCTAATGGTATAACCTATCTGGTTGTTGATGATGATATGGACAGTGCCACCGGTATGAAAACCTCGGGTTTGTGACATCTGAAAGGTCTCCATGACCACACCCTGACCGGCGAAAGCAGCATCACCGTGAACATTGATCGGCAGTACCTTATCACCGCTGGAATCATTCCTGCGATCCTGCCTGGCTCGAACAGAACCTTCAATTACGGGCGCAGAGATCTCCAGATGAGATGGATTGAATCCAAGCGCCAGATGCATTTCGCCACCGGGGGTAATCAGGTTGGAAGAAAAGCCCATGTGATACTTAACATCGCCGGATCCTGACCCGGGTTCATAGCTGCCTTCAAATTCGTCGAACAATTCTGTGGGGTGTTTACCCATCAGGTTGACCAGCACATTCAGTCGACCCCTATGCGCCATACCGATAACGGTCTCAACAATTCCGGACGATCCGGCCCGATGAATCAATTCCGCCAATAGCGGAATAAAACTTTCGGCGCCCTCCAGTCCAAAGCGTTTTGTGCCGGGATATTTTGTACCCAGGTATCTCTCCAGGCCTTCTGCCGCAATGAGACGCTCCAGTAACCTTCGCTTTAACCCGGGACTCAGCCTGGGTTGGCCGCGCACGCTTTCCAGCCTTTGTTGTACCCAAAGCTGCTCGGCTTCATCCACTATGTGAATATATTCTGCACCGACCGAACCACAGTAGGTTTGTTCCAACACTTCAATGATATGCCGCAAGGGTGCCTCAGGCTCACCGAAGTGCAGCGTGCCGGTCTGAAACCGGGTATCCATATCTGCAATGGAGAGGCCATGATATCCCAGCTCCAACACCGGGACTCTGGGTCGCGGCATTAGTTCCAAAGGATCAAGATTGGCCTTCCTGTGTCCCCGGCGCCGGTATGCGCTGATAAGATCGCCCACCGATACCTGTTTGCGTTCGTAATCTGCGCTTACGCTGGAGGCTGAGAGGGGTGCAACTCGGGATTGATTCTTTGCCAGTAACAGAAAGTGATCTTTGACAGTAGCATGGGATATGTCTGCAGCCACTGCTCCCTCGACCATGGGTAATGTTGCAAAATATTCTCGCCACTCTTGAGGAACCTCATTGGGCTCCTGGAGGTAGAGTTCGTACATATCCTCAACGTAAGCGGCGTTACCTCCCGAAATATGCGAGGAGTTCCACATTCGTTGCATTATGTTTTCTTGCATATCGCTACCTTTTTTCAAGGAGATGATGAGAGTTCTTCGGGAAAAATACGTTGTATATTATACAGCGCGGCTCAACAACATGTTTCTAATAGGTCCCATTGCGCGTGTCGGATGCAAACCTTCGAGACACACATTCGCGCAATTCAATGAATCCTGCTTCTGACCAGAGGGACTTATCCAGCGAAATTGGCAGGAACGCAATGCCAACTCGGAGTCCGACTGCGACAATTCTGTGGGCAGTCGATGCAAGAGCAGTTATGGGAAAGGCGAACCTGGTCAGGTCCGGATTAACCGGGCGAGTATCACGATCCACGATGAGTTACTCAATTATTGGTTTTATTCAGCGCCGGTCCAAACACTGCCTAAAACAGAGTAAGACCTCATAATTCCTTGATCAGGGCTATATAAAAAATCGGGGCTATGATAGAGATTTTGATACTAAAACACAAATCAGCAGATCGCGATTCCTTGATCCAGATCATGTGGATATTTCGACTTCTGGCGGCTTCATGAATATAATCCGCCCCATCATTAGCGCTCCTAATATCGCTTTAAATTATATTAATTGGCAGCAGGATAAGTAATCGTATACCTTATCTATATTCTAGTTTCGTCATAAATCTCATATTGCCCGGTATGGCCTATAAAGCCGGACAAGATCATAAACTCAGGAGTTTTAAATGGCTAAAAGCGCACAAATCAACATTAACGGCAAAACAGTAGACCTACCGGTACTGGAAGGAACTGAAGGACCAGACGTAATTGATGTCGGTAAGCTTACGGCCGAAGGAGTATTCACACTGGATCCGGGATTTGTATCCACTGCATCCTGTGAATCCCGGATCACCTATATAGACGGTGACAAGGGAATACTTCTCTATCGCGGATATCCTATCGAAGAATTAGCTGCCGAATCCAACCACCTTGAATCTTGTTACTTGTTACTGGAGGGTGAATTACCGACGCAGCAGCAAAATGATGAATTCGTTAGCAGCATTAAAAGTCATCTCAACATAGACGCATCGACATCTAATCTCTACAACGGCTTTCAACAGTCAGCACATCCAATGGCAATAATGTGCAGTAGCACAGCGGCTCTGGCAGGTGTATACCATGATGATCTCGATATCGATGATCCAGATCAGCGGAAACTGGTAGCTCACCGACTCATTGCAAAAATTCCCACACTTGCTGCAATGACTTACAAGCACTCCCAGGGAGAAGAATTCATCGCACCAGATCCTGATCTCAGTTATGCCGAAAACTTCCTGCACATGACATTTGGCAAAGCCGGAGCAGAACCAAACGTAAGCCCGACTATCGCCAAAGCGATGGACAAGATATTCCTGCTGCACGCTGACCATGAGCAGAACGCCTCAACTTCAACTGTACGTATGGCCGGATCCACTGGCGCAAATCCGTATGCATGCATTGCCGCCGGTATTGCTGCATTGTGGGGTCCAGCACATGGTGGTGCCAATGAAGCGGTATTGAGTATGCTAGCGCAGATCGGCGATGCATCGCGAATTGGCGAATATATCGACAAAGCCAAGGATCCTGACGATCCGTTTAGAATTATGGGATTTGGTCATCGCGTCTACAAAAACTTTGACCCACGGGCCAAGGTGATGCAGGAAACCTGTCATGCCGTATTAGCTGAACTGGGGGTCGATGACCCACTGTTGGAAATGGCCCAGCAATTGGAAAAGATAGCTCTGGAAGACGAGTATTTCGTGAAAAGAAAACTCTATCCCAACGTGGACTTTTATTCAGGGATAATTCTGAAAGCGATTGGCATTCCAACCAGCATGTTTACAGTTATCTTTACTTTAGGCCGAACCCCGGGCTGGATCGCGCACTGGGATGAGATGCTGAGTGCTCCTTACAAGATCGGTAGACCTCGTCAGCTTTATCTGGGTGAGAAACGCCGCAGTTTTGTCGCTTTGGCAGATCGTTAAACATAATTTTAAATCACCCAATCGAGCGCTCTCAAACCAGGCGCACTACGCAAAGGATATTTGATGGACATTTCAGCAACTATTGAAACCGGCAAGGGCAATATCAATATCAAACTCTTCCCGGATGCGACTCCGGTCACAGTGGCAAATTTCGTAAATCTGGCGCATCGTAAATACTATGATGGTCAGAAATTTCATCGCGTGATCGCAAGTTTTATGGTCCAGGGCGGCTGTCCCCTGGGGACGGGAACCGGTGGACCCGGTTATCAATTTGAAGACGAATTCAGCCCTGACCTTCGTCACAGCCAGCCAGGCAAACTCTCAATGGCCAATGCGGGTCCAGGCACCAATGGCAGCCAGTTTTTTATCACTCATGTGCCTACACCCCATCTGGATAACGCCCATTCAATCTTTGGTGAAGTGGTCTCTGCTGCCGATCAGGAAGTGGTTGATAGCGTTGCGCAGGGGGACAAGATAGTCTCAATTGCTATCGACGGTGATGCCGAAGAATTGCTCTCGGGTTTATCGGACCGGGTCAATGATTGGAATCAGGCGCTCGATGATAAATTCCCTGACCTGGGTAAGTAAGCTACAGGAACTGACTCCTGCGATCTTTGCATCCGGTGGGCCGCATCTGGCCGACCGCATCTGGCCGACCGCATCTATACAAATTGATTTGCTCG
>JASJXV010000202.1 GCA_030123805.1 Gammaproteobacteria bacterium | reverse complement strand
TCAAGTCTTGCCTTTTGCCTTTTTCAATATCCGCCTGGTCATTTGTTGCTAAAGTCGGCACTTGTTAACAAAACCAATCATCAACCGACGCCAATTCACCTTGGAGGCAAAAGACAAGACCTGACCCCACCTTGACCCCACCTCACACCAAATTGACTTTCACATCGTGACTGCTTATAAGAGTGGCCATAGTCTGTGTCGCAAAGGGAAGAGATCATGACTGGTAAAAAATTTCGCAAAGAGGTAAAGGATTGGCTGAGGGAGAACTTTACCGACGAGATGAGAGATGGTGCTGAAGGCAGCGATGAGCGCAAGGAGTGGTTTCGACGGCTGTCAACTAAGGGGTGGGGAGCACCGCACTGGCCAAAGGAGTATGGCGGCGGTGGACTCGACTTCCAGGAGCATACGACGCTGTTGCAGGAGTTTCAGGCGGTCGGGGCAACTACGCCTAACGACAATAGTGGACAGGGAATGAACATGATCGGACCCACACTGCTGGAGTTTGGAACCGAAGACCAGAAAAAGCGACACCTGCCTAAAATTGCAAGTGGGGAAGTCGTCTGGTGCCAGGGTTACAGCGAACCAGGTTCCGGTTCCGATCTCGCCAGTCTGTCCACCAAGGCTGTCCTCGAAGGTGATAATTACGTGATCAACGGCCAGAAGATCTGGACTTCCGGTGCCAACATCGCTGACTGGATATACCTCCTGGTGCGTACCGACCCGGATGTACCCAAACACGATGGCATCAGTATGATACTGGTCGACATGCATCAACCCGGCATTACAGTCAAACCAATCCAGTTGATCTCCGGTACTTCGCCTTTCTGTGAGACATTCTTTGACGATGCCATTGGCGCCAGGGAAGACCTGGTGGGTGAACTAAACCATGGCTGGACCATCGGCAAGCGGTTGCTGCAGTATGAACGTTCTGGCATCAGCGGGTTGGGTGCAAGTGGCGCTCCCAGGCGTCCTTCTGGACCGCAGAAATATTATCTGGCTGAGCTTGCCAAGAACTATATCGGAGAAACCGATAATGGCCGGATTGCCGATCCGGTGTTCCGTGATGAAATAATTCAGCACAGACAGAATCAGCACTCATTCCAACTCACTCTCGCCAGAATCCGAGAGGAGAATGCTTCAGGCAAAACTCTGGGTGACGCCACCTCAATCTTCAAGGCTGTGGGCGCAGATCAGGACAAGACGGGTACTACCCTGCAAGTCAGGTTGATGGGTTCACAGGGAACTGGCTGGGAAGGTGATGGTTTTACCGAGGTTGAGTTGGCAACTACCAGGATGTGGCTGGGTTCTCGTGCCAGTAGTATCGCCGGTGGCACCAACGAAGTGCAGTTGAACATCATCGCCAAGCGGGTGCTGGGATTACCTGATTGATAGAATTGCCAGAATGAATTGCCAGGGTCAGGTCTTGCCTTTTGCCTTCTGCAATATCGACTAGCTTGCAAAGAGCAAAAAACAAGACCTGATCCCAATCTTTTGGGACGAAATCCGGAGATGCTGTATAGATCTAATTGTCCAGTACCAGACCAAAAGTGATTGCGTGAGTGCTTCGATCTACTTCAACAAAACCGTATGACTTGTAGAAATTGATTGCTCTCGGATTCAGGATGTTCACATTGAGGTGCAAGCCGGGTACCGATAGAGATTGCAGTGCTTTGGTAAATAGATACATCATCTTTTTTGCAATGCCTTTACCTTGGCCGATTGGGAGAACATTAATATGTAGATGGGCAGGATAGATATTGGTACATCCCGGTGGTATGTAGCCCATGTGTAACTGTCGGACCATTGATGCTTCTCTGGTTTGCACACCACGGCCTGGTAACTGATATCTTGCCAGTAAAGGGGGAAGCCATTCTTCATTGAAGAATTGACTGAATCTGGTAGAGTCAGATGTTCCGACCAGATATCCGCATGGCACGCCTGACTCCAGTAACGTGAAACATAGCTCAGGTTGAAAGAGAGGGTACGGAGCAACATAGCAATGGCCCAGGATCTCGTCCGATAGTTGTCCTGTTGCATCGTTGCCGTTATCGCCAGTTTGAAGGCAAATTCTGTATAACATGAACATATCACTTGGCGCATAGAGACGAATATCAAAATTCACCATCCTATCCTCGTACAATTCGGATAGTCATTGAGTTTAGCTGATTTACTGGTTGTCATGCATTACATGAATGAGTAGGGTGTTTTGCTGGTGGGTGCAACGCCTGTATTTGCAGATGTTGACCCAACAACTTACTGCATAAAAACAACCGGGCCGGGAACTGTTGAAGATGTAACGACTAGTCGTACCCGGGGCCTGCTGTCAGTTTCTCTTGGCAGCCAAATAGCCAACATGGGCTGCGCGCCTGAATTAGATAAGGAACAGAAAAATGTCTGACAATCAATTCAAGGCGGCGGCTGTCGCCATTGATATTACACCTGATCTGAATGCGTATGGGATACGCTTGCATGGCTACAGTGCTCGCGGATCTAAAATGGCTGAAGGAGTTCACGATCCCCTGTACGGTAAGATTCTGGTAATGGCGCTTGGTGAGACGATTGCAGTGATCATTACCATGGATATATTGCAGATAGATGCGTTGCTACTGGACGCTGTTGTAGCCAGAGCAGCTATTCCGGGCGTAACCAGAGAATCAGTTTCTGTTTGTGCCAGCCATACTCACTCAGCACCCGCAGCCTTGCAGAAGCGCAGTCAGAATATGACTGCTGGATTGAAATGGTACCAGGCATCTTATTATGAGTATTGTGTTGATGAACTGGCTAAGGGCCTGAGAGAAGCGATATCAAAACTCCAACCCGCCCAATATGCGATGCGGAAAACCAATGTCGGCGCCCTGGTCCGAAACCGCAGAGTGCCATCCTATGATTATGATACACGTGCATTTTCTGCGCCGATTGAAAACAATGTAGCTGTCGATGATGAAATGATCGTGCTTCAATTCGTGACCAATGAGAATGATGTCTTTGCCACGCTGGTGAACCTGGCAGCCCACGGTACCGTGTTAGGAGCAGACAATATGTTGATCAGCGCCGATTGGGCAGGCTACATGCAAAAATCGGTTGCAGAGATTCACGGCGGTATTTGCATGTACAGCAATGGTGCAGAAGGAAATATTGCACCCGACTGTGGCGCCGGTAATTTAAGCTTCGCTGAAGCCGAAACGTTTGGTTTGGCGATATCGTCCAGGGTGACAGAACTCACCGGGAATATGCTATTCAAAACCCCGGAAAACCTGGGAATCTATGCAAAACAGGTTGACCTGCCTGATTATCAAATTCCCGATCAAAGTCCTTTCCTACAAGCAGGACTTGGACGTGAATTTGTAGAAAATTTCGTACATGAAACCTATCCCAAACAGATTCAGCAAACCCTGATCAGGCTGGATGATGTTGCTATGCTCACTATACCTGGCGAGATGTTCACAGAACTCAGTATCGACTTTAAAAACAAGGCCAAAGAGAAGGGTGTTGGCACACCACTAATTCTCGGTCTTGCCAATGACTCGATAGGTTACATGCTTTCCACTGACGAATACTCCAGGGAAGGTTATGAAACAGGCATGTGTCTCTACGGTCCTGAACTGGGAGTAGGTCTTATCAATGAAGGACTGGAAAATCTGAATCAACTTTTCTCGCTATCCTGAGACCACACTAGATGCCACAATGTAAAGCACTGGTGTGCAATATCTTTAGAGGTTCACCGTGCATGAAGGATTCTCCCTCCGCCACTCGACGCGCCGTGGTATCTAACGATCTGATCAATTGCTCCATGCCGGGCTGTTCAAATTGTGCTTCATAGCATCGCACCGATGAAATCTTCTTGTCCCATGTGGGCGAAACATCAGTAATG
>JASJXV010000018.1 GCA_030123805.1 Gammaproteobacteria bacterium | reverse complement strand
CTATCGCACCGCAAAGCGGGCTCAGATATCCCGCGACCCACAGATTTGCAGCTAACCTTACTGCCTGCAGCCATTTTTCGCCCTTTTTTCGCACAACTTCTGCCTGAAATCCATCCTCGACTTCGGCAGATTTGCAACCTTTGATCGCCGACTCCCAAAAGAGCCCGTTTATTTGGACTATACCCTAATGGCCTTTTCATCGGAACATTAGCACTTGTGGTCGGTTAGCTTGTCAATTCCCTTGTTTTCATTGACATAATTCATATTGTTATCTGCTGGAGAGACTAACTGATTAGATATCTCATATAAATACAGCTTTAGCAGCAAACCTTCGCCAGGAAACCAGGAGCGTACCTGCGATGTAAAGAATAGAGCTAATCTGGAACGGAGGTACTCGATATGGCAAACACCGGATCACTGCGATTTTCTCTGGTTTTTTTTGTGTTCTTCATAACTATCGTTGTGAATACCCACGACAACATCATGGCGCGAATGGGTTTTGATAACAATTACCTTCTGCTTACGCTGGTAGCCGTTGCTGTTACGGGGTTGATTGTACATCGGCGTCTGATGCTTATCGTATTGGTTCTGTTTATGAGCATTGGTGCGAACATGCCCGAGGGTTTTTTACTATCTTTCGGTATAGAGCGCGACTATCTGGCCGGCGGCCTGGTTGGGATAATAGTCGTGCCATCTATTGCCCGTATTCTGGATTAGACTTTGATTCGTAATGGTGCGGATGTCCGTAAAAAATAACATCGCAGGCATGTTGCCTGCACGCAGTGGTCAATAATCGACCTATATCAACGCTCTACCTGTTTTGAATGAAAACGGCTAAATAAATCCGACTCGTCTGTCAACGCTTGTACTACTCCGATTGAATTAAGTAAGCTGTCCCTTTAATTATTGATCAGGATGATCAGGTGATTACACTCTATCAGTTTCCCATTTCACATTACTGTGAAAAAGTACGCTGGGTGCTTGATTATAAGCAGTTGGATTATGAGGTAGTCAATCTTCTGGTTGGACAGCATCGTGAAATCATCCTGAAGCTGGCACCAAAATCGGCAGTACCCGTGTTGGTTCACGATGCAACGGTAGTGCAGAATTCCAGTGATATAATCAGTTATCTCGAAGCAACATTTCCCGGAAAGTCCCTGGCGGTTGACGGGAATGCTCAGGAAAGTGTCGAGTGGGAACGCTACATCGATGATGAGCTTGGGGTTGAGCTTCGATGTTTCTGGTATCACCATCTGCTTCAGGATGCAAATGCTGTGGTGCCTTTGTTTACAGTGGATGGTCCTGAGGAGGGAGCATCTTTTTATAAGGTAGCATTTGAGCAGCTGCAACAAAGAATGCGTGAATTCATGACGATCAACGCCGAGACCGCAGTCGGCGCAGAACTGAAGTTGCAAGCAGGCATTGACCGCTTACAGGACCTTCACCAAAGCCATGCCTTTATGATGGGGAGCCGCTTCAGTCGACTCGACATCGCTGCCGCTGCTATTTTATCTCCGATGGCGCGGATGGAGATGCAGTATGGCCTCAGTGCCGCACCTGACTTACCTGGTCCCCTGCAGGCATTCGTCGAAAGCAACCGGAACAAGACCCAATGGATCCGGGATCTGTACAACAAATATCGTTAGTTTAATTGGGCAGTAGCTATTTTGGACGCATAAACCAGGGTCCGGTCATGCCCCGCTCTACCAGTACCGCGCGATTTTGTCGCGCATATTCTCCCATCCTGGAGAGGTAATCCGGGTCAAGGCGTCGCTTGAACAAATCCGTTGAGAACATAGCAGCCCAATCTTCCAGGGGTCTGATACCGTCTCCCGAATCCGGATCAGTCTGTGACCACTTAAACACATTGTCTTCGCACGCGAAGAGATTCATACGTTCTCAGTTATCCGGACTGGGTAATTCAGCCCACTTCCACATCGGATTATTAATGTGGCCCACCGTCGTATCTGGCGTTATTTCGAGAATTTCTTCATCTTTATAGCGAACCCTGATTGGTTCAGCAGTGGCCAGGTCGCGTGTTTCTACCAGCACTTCTTTTCCAGGGAATAACCAGCGAATGGCATTGACCTCGAGACCACACTGGCCAAACCACTTGCGTTCACCATCCACACTAACGAGGTAGTGCGTAGGTGTATTGTTGAAGGGTGCCCAGGAACCCACCTGATCAGTACCCGGCGAGGTCCAGCAACCAATGCCAATGCTCGCAGCTTCATTTACGGCAAGTCGTGCTGCCTCGGTGGATATGGCAAATTCCGCGGCCAATTGTGTGTAATGTGGCGCCCAACCGTGATCCACCATGTGCTGCAGTATTGCCGTATAGGTCTTTTGTACCAATTCACTATCTACTTCGGTCATCACATTCACCGTGTAACAGGAAACTGAGTTCCATTCTCACTCTTTCGATGCCGATATAGAAGTGTGTAATAGCTGGCTAGCCACTAATTGGCGCTACTAATTACGTCGTCTACTGCCCCGGCAAGGTAATCACGATCATGATCCACATACCGGATCATCAAGTTTGCCAGTTGCTCATAAGGGGTAATGCTCAGAGTGTGGAGCTTGTCTGCAATACCTGTTGCTAACGGGATGAGATGCCGTTTTAGAAAATCGCGCTGGCCTCTCTGTAGGGACAGAACATCCTCTTCTCGGCTAGCGATCGATTCCAGATGGACCAGATACTGCATAAAGTCCAGTTCCACCAGAATTGAATCAGGCCAATGAGCGTTGTCGCTATTCTTTAGATCAAGACCAAAGTGTTCGTAGTAACGAAACAGTTCCTCGAACAACTTATTCGTCGCATCAAGGGTGTAGGTTCTTTCATGAAAAGAGACCGTCGCGTTGCCTATTTCGAAACAGGTCGAATAAACCTGGGCCAATGTTGCAACGCTCATGTCGTTTTGAAATCGATGTTCATGCAAATCCAACGCATAGGGCAGCAACATTCCACCAGGGGCCATGCATTTGAGTGAGCCATCGGTTAATGCATCCGCCCAAACGTCATCAACAGGAGGACTGAACCAGACGCCGAGTAGTCGATAGACCTGGCTCCGTATTATCGCGTCAGACATGTCAGGCTTCTAATTCCAGCGGTTCCCATCCACCGGAGAAGGACTTCTGCGCTGCTCGGTCTGCATTCCCGCCATCCCACACAGCGAACGAGATACCGGTAACCTTGTCCGGGGCAAAATTTACTTGTTGATGAGAAATCAAGCCTGCGCGTAATGCTCTTTGAAACACCACAGTCCAACGACCATCCTGATAGCTCGAATTCACGACTAGTCCAAGTTCCTTTCCGATGCGACGTTTACTGGATCCGTAGCCGTGGGCTATTACGTCATAGGGCTCTTCTTTATCAGCCCGCCAGAACCATGCATTGACGGGATTTTCAGCATCCCCCATGGTCAGGGGATTGGCGTTGCTGGTAAACGGGAACATCACTGCAACGCCATCGATGAATTGGTCCAGATCCCTGATTGCATCGTTTCTGGTGGCATCCTGCCACGAAAGCAGAATAGTGATTTTGGCGCCATTATGAGCAATCCGGCTTTCGATCTGATTTACCTTGCCATACTCAGTGCTGTTCGCCATAAAAGGTGAGAGGTGTTCGATCATTTTGATCGGCGTTGGCATCAGATTGAAACGTCCGACTGCTGATTTCTTCCACAGCCCGGCGTTGGGATCCAGAAAGACATCGGCGTGTTGCTTTATATAGGGTACCTTCATCTGTCTTGCCTCCCTCAAACCGGATGGTTAGTGAATTCTGCGAAACGATCCTGCCACTTACGGCTGATCAGAAGATCCATAAGTTCTGACGCTTCACCCTGCTTCTTCTTTTCTCTTTCGGCTAACAGTATAGCCAGTGCTTTATGCACTCCGGGACCAAAGTAGCCCTCTAACACAGAATCGGGTATCCGCATTTCATCCGTCAACTCATTGTTGTCATCAAATGCCTGCGGCGACATGGGTGGCACATAAAATACGTTCGGAGTAGTACCGTATTCAGGGTGTAACGGAATAGCCACCTTGAACTCTTCCACCAACCGATAGACCAGACTATTGCGATCATCAAGAAAACCAAACGCCCGTGTACGACCAGGGCATTGGCGGTTACAAGCGCTGGCAATTTTCTGATCAATCCGAGGAAAACACTCTATGCATTTTTCACTTTTCTGTGTCACCGGATTGAAAAAGATCATCTTGTAGGGGCATGCAGCAACACAATGCCGATGTCCTTCACATTTATCCTGATCAATCAGGACAATACCATCTTCTCGTTTGTAAATAGCATTTCTGGAACATGCATCCACACATGCCGGTTGGCTACAGTGGTTACATTTGCGGGGCATGTAGAAAAAATAAGGATTTGGCCATTCACCTTTACCCTGGTCCTCTTCCCAGTTATAGCCCCACTCAGGTGCTCCCCCGAGTGCAGACGTTGGCTCGAGTTTCTTACTTTGTGCATTGCCTTCGTATAACACTTCCTGATGATTGAAAGTGAACGCATCACCCGAATCCACCATAGATGGTAATTCACCAGCCTGTGCGTTCCCCTGCTGATCATACCCACCACCTTTTTTCTCAAAATCCCGTGGATACAATGATCCCGGAGCCGTTGCGACACTCATCCAGCGCATGTGATGCGCATCTTCCCGTTCAGTCCACAGATTTTTACAAGCCACCACGCAGGATTGGCAACCCATGCACTTGTTAAGGTCGATTACGGTAGCGAGCTGGCGATCTGATGCCATCAATTGTTGCTTGGAGGGAACTGTATTATTCAGAATCTTCATTTTATGCCTCCTTCACTTTTTCTATGCTCACCTGAATATCCCGATCAGTGGTGGGATTGGGGCTACCCGTCGATGAGTGAAAGCGACACTGGGTATAGTTCATGGCCAACTGAGTGGGTTTTGGCAGACCGATGGTCATCGCATCGTGGGATTTCCAGTTCTTGAATTGATAGGGTTCCCACATGTAAGTAACTACCTGGTCCCTGCCAACTGCCGCAGATAGCGATGCCTGGAATTCGGTCTCGTCATAATCGTTAAACATTCGCACCTGGTCACCATCAGCTATACCTTTTTCATTGGCCGTCTGGTCATTAATAAACAACACCGGTTGACCACGGTGCAGTTTCAGGAAATGCGGATTGGACATATGCAGGGTATGCACGCTGATCCGTGCATGGCCACCGATAAGATGGAAAGGATGGTCTCCACCCACAGGTGGAGAATCCTTGTGGACGGGTAACGCCTCACCGGATTCGATGAACCATTCGTGATCCATATAGAACTGCGCCCGGCGAGTATGCGTAGGATATGGCAATTTTTTCTCCACATGCCAGCCCAGCGCAAAGTTGGGTTTTTTCACATTCCAGTCACTGGCATTGGTGTGATGCTGTGTACTATTACCAAGACTGGTGATACGAGCCTGTCCATCCTGTTCATATTTTTCCAGAGTGTAGTCACTGGGGAAACTTCCTGTTGCCGCA
Organism: Gammaproteobacteria bacterium; assembly: GCA_030123805.1. Classification (GTDB taxonomy): domain Bacteria; phylum Pseudomonadota; class Gammaproteobacteria; order Pseudomonadales; family Azotimanducaceae; genus JASJXV01. Next base: position 30,019 of record JASJXV010000018.1, on the reverse strand, counting down.
CTGTAAGCGACCATTTCGCGCACCACATCCCGATTATTGTTTAGTTCGCCATTTATGGTAAACCGGCTCTCCAGGTCACTATAAAGTCTGGTAGCACCGGCACGGTCGACAAATTGTTTCATCCCCCTTGCTGCAGCGCGTGCAGAGATCTTGGCCATGAGATTTCGATAGATATCCCATTCTGCAAGAGCTTCACCCGGCGGGTTAACCGCTTGTTGCTGCATTGATTGGAATGGGTAGTGGGCAAACACCATGGTGGTATCCATCTTTTCGTAGTACCAGGCCGCGGGCAGCAAAATATCAGAATAGGCAGCAGAGCTGGACATTCTCGTTTCTACACTGAATATCATCTTGGCTTTGGGCCACAGCTCTTCAATATACATCCGTGCACCGCTGCGCTGGCGGCGTAACGGATTATGGCATTGATACATGATTACTCGAGGTTGTTTCGCAGGATCGCATTGGTATACCGGGTCAATATAGCCTTTTGCCAAGCCTTCGCTTAAGTACTCGCCAAATGTCTTGGACAAGGCCGGATCCTGCCACTCTTTTCTGTCCCAGAGTTTGTTGTATCCTGCATAGCGATACATCCAGATGGCAGGCGGAACCGATCCTGACTGCCGTTGTGACATGACCGCCAGCGCCAGATGGACATCCTCTTCCGACGCGTCCGGATCCTGTGATTTTACCAGCTGCGTTACTTGCTGCAGAGTCCGCGCTTGATCCGCCATTTTTCCTTGAGCTATGGTTTTGTCCGTACTGCCAACATGCCCCACATGATCTATGGTCATCAGAAAGTTATTGAACCCTGTGCCCGGTTTACCCCAGTTGCCGCTGAGGCCAAGCATCAGCAGGGTTGCCCTTTCAGACAGATCTCCGTGGTAGGTTTTGGCAGAACTGAAGCCGTTGTAAAAATGAGTGCGTTTAGTGGCTATCTTTCGGGCCAGGGTCCGAATCAGTTTCGCTGTAACGCCACATTTGGCACCGGCAAGCTCTGGTGTATATTCGCGATTAAGTTTATCTTTCAGTTTCCTGAAGACCGTTTCAACTTCAACAGTGGTGCCATCTTTCAGTGACACCCGCCAACGACCATCCAGTTCCTGTTGACCGTTGTAGATCAATTGGGCTCGAGGTGCTTTTGCAATACCGGCTATTCCGGAATCATAGAAATAAAGCTGGTCTGACCTACCACCGTCTATCTCTGCAGCAGACAGGAATTTGTCATTATCCAGGCGCACCAGAATCGGCATATCCGTCTGTTCCAGGATGAAGTCCCGATGATAGATCTCCTCTTCAATCATGACCTGGCTCACACCCAGCCACAACGCAGCATCCGATGCAGGTAATACAGGCACGTGGATATCCGCATGAATCGTGGAAGGGTTATAGTCAGGATTCACCAGCACCACTTCAGATCCGTTGTATCGCGCTTCGGTGATGAAGTGATACATGGGCGTTGCCGTATAGGACCAGTTGGTGTTCGAGAAGATCAGTATTTCGGCATCGAACATGTTATCCGAGGTCATGCCCATGCGCATTTTGCCGAACACCTGGGAAACACCTTTTAGATCATCACCGATGGCAACATTGGTATCGGGGCTAATGGCACCGAGTTGATTTCCAAGTCGGCCGATACCTGCTGTCGCAACAGATCCGGCATGCAGGTGAGGCGAATCAATGTGGAATCCGTCGGAGCCTACTTCTGCATGGGCGTCAAGGATGGCATCGGCAACTTCTGTTAACGCCTGATCCCATGAGATTCGCTGCCATTTACCCTCTCCACGCTCACCTGCCCGCTTCATTGGGTAGCGCAACCGCTCCTCGCTGTAGAGCAAATTGTGAAAGGCGCAACCTTTCTGGCATCCCATGGGGTTATAGTCTGGATAGGCGTCGGAGGATGCATCGGATTGTGCGTGCTGTTCTTCGCGCCACACGATACCGTTTTTCGAATACACCCGAAAAGAACAGGCGGCAGGAAGACACTGGTTATTATGCGAGCCCCAGCTTACTTTGTCCCAACGCCACTCTTTGGTGTAGACATCTTCCCATGAACTATAGGCGAGTTTGGCTGTGCCTTTACTAACACTGGACAAGAATGATGGTGAAGTACACCCGTTCAACGTCACCAGTGACAATCCGACTGCTCCGCCACTCAGTTTTAGAAAATCCCTGCGCGGCAGAGTCGTGGTACCTTTTTTCATTACATCGCCCCCCGGATCGGTACGAATTTGCGATCAAAGTTCTCTCTCAAGACTTTCTTCTTCGGGGCGCTGAGCATATGAGAATGCTCATTTTTCTTATTGACAATATTATCAGTAGTGATAACTTAGCTACTATTGATAATATTGTCAATAACAGTGTTCTAATAAACCTCGGAACGCCATTTCAGCACCACAATGCACGAGCAGTCGCCATGAACAAGCAACAGCAGAAAAAAAGGTATCCTCCGCAGGAGAGAAAGAAACAACTACTCGATATCGCAGTGGAAGTTTTCGCTGATCAGGGCATCAGTGCGGCCCGTCATGCTGAAATCGCCAAGCGGGCAGGTGTCGCTGTATCGACTATCTTTTTCTATTTTCCTACCCGGGACGACCTGGTTGATGCGGTCCTGGGTGAAACCGAACGCGTATTTGGTGACCTGCCACAAAATATTGATATCGATCCGGAGACACCCACAATCTGGCGAATTCTGCATATTTTCCTCGAATACATCGATAGATATCCAAACCATTCCCGCATACTATTTGAGTGGAGTGCATCCATTCGGGAAGCAGTGTGGCCCAGATTTCTGAAATTGCAGGAGAAACTGATCGAGGGTATGGCGAATCGAATTATCGAGGAGCGTATTGAGCAGAACCCGGGTGCACCGCCTGAAGAGCTTGCCACGCTATTGATGGGGGTGGCCTATGTGCTCTACATCATGAAGTTCTCGGAGAAATCACAGCAGGAAGTTGAAAAATTCGTTGATTGGCTGGTTGCAACATTGAGTTGACGGTGCTTGATTACCCACCAATTCCAGTCAAGCTGTCAGTAGCGTATTTTTTTTCAAATAAAAAAGAGTGCAATTAGTATCACACAGTAATCCATATTCATGCGATTTGTAGTATGTTTGCCTAAACTGAATTTCTGAAATTAATACCGGGTTTTTCCCAGGAAGCATAATTGTCAAAGGAGAGATAATGTGAGTGACAACGTTTATATACTCGGCGTCGGCATGATTAAGTTCGGCAAGAATTTCGACCAGAGCATGAAACAGATGACCGGTGAATCCATGCAGCTTGCACTGGACGATGCTGGTTTATCTATAGAAGACATCCAGGCAGCATGGTTCTCCAATTCCGGCTGGGGTTCTTCCCAGTTCCAGCATTCAATCCGTGGTCAGGTTGCTTTGACACCGCATGGCTTGAATAACATCTCAATTATCAACGTTGAAAATGCCTGTGCAGGCGGTTCCACAGCTTTGCATTCGGCGTGGATGGCTATCAAGTCGGGAATTTATGACTGCGCTCTGGCCATTGGCACAGAGAAGATGTATGTCCAGCCTGACCCGCGATGGGCAGCGAAAGTGGATGGGTTTATCTCCGGCACGGATGTCGAGGAAACACTGGGCAACATGGATGCGTTAAAAGCAGAAGCCAAAAAGCGTCGTGCAGAGAAGGAAAAGGAAGCGAAAGAGAAGGGTATAGAGTTACCAGAAGACAAGGGGCATTCTATTTTCATGGATTTCTATGGCGCCAGTGCTCGCCGCCACATGGAACAATACGGTACTACCCAACGTCAGTTGGCGGTCATTGCTGCCAAGGCGCACAATAATTCAACCATGAATCCGCTCGCCCAGTACACCTTCCCGCAGACAGTAGAACAAGTAATGGCCGATCGAGAGATTTCATATCCACTGACGAGGGCCATGTGCGCGCCAATTGGGGACGGTTCGGCAGCAGCAATCGTCGTCAGTGAACGCTTTCTCAAGCAGCATCCATCAGCACGTGCGATCAAAATACTTGCTTCCATTTTGCAATCGGGTAGCCGGGGAAATGATAGTGATCCTGCTGCGAGAGCTGCTAACATGGCGTTCGAAAAAGCCGGTGTAGGCATGAACGATGTCGATGTACTCGAAGTGCACGATGCCACTGCTTTTGGTGAACTGGTACTCACGGAAAGGCTGGGAATATGTCCTGTGGGAGAGGGTGGACCATTTGCAGAAAGTGGCGCTACATCTCTGGGAGGACAGATTCCGATCAATCCCTCAGGTGGGTTGATGTCCCGAGGGCATCCGATCGGTGCTTCCGGGCTTGCTCAAAACTACGAGTTGATTACCCAACTCAGAGGTGAAGCTGACAAGCGGCAAGTCGAAGGCGCAAGAATTGCTATGGCAGAGAATGGCGGCGGTACCATTGGTAATGGTGAAGCTTCCATGGCTATTCATATCTACGGTAAGTGATATCGAGCCTGGTCGTTTCCCCGGTAATTTTCAAGTAGTGACCCTGGGCGATGCGGATATTGGCTTCCACAAAAGCGAGCGACAGCTCGCTGTCCGGCATCCCCGGTTGACGGTCATCGACCCAATCATACTCCAGTAACATTGGGTGTATTTGGTTTGCTCGCTGTTATGAAATCCAGTCTCATGGATGCCACCCGGAGAGCGCGCGCCCTGCTGGGTGATGATCTCGAGCAGTGGCGTTGGGGCAAACTCCACACTATGATGACCTATTGAATATCTGGGTAATTGGCGGTAGCGTATTTTATTTGCACCCATTGACCAGGATAGACTGAGACATGCTGATCACAGCGCAGGATTATCCACGTCTGTTCCTTGAAAACAGGCCGTTGCTGGACGTTCGAGCCGAAATTGAGTTTAGCAAGGGTGCCTTCCCGACGGCTGTAAACCTACCCCTTCTCAACGATTCTGAAAGGCAACAAATTGGAATTATTTATAAGCAACAGGGATCGGCAATGGCCATCACCGCTGGTCATAAGATGGTTAGCGGAGACCTAAAATCCTGTCGCATCGCTCAGTGGCAAGAATTCATTCGCCGTAATCCAGACGCTTGCCTGTATTGCTTCAGAGGTGGCCAAAGATCAAAAATCGCAACTGCATGGCTAGCGGAATGCGGCACAGAAATTCCGCGGATTGACGGTGGTTATAAAGCCCTGCGACGCTTTCTAATTGCTGGCACCGAAAGATGGGCAGCTGCATCTGAGCTGTATATTATTGGCGGGAAAACCGGAACCGGTAAAACCCGCCTACTACATCAATTCAACGCAAAAGTAGACCTTGAAGCAATGGCCTGCCATCGAGGTTCGGCATTTGGAAAAAGACTCACACCGCAGCCAACTCAAATTAATTTTGAGAACCTTTTGGCAATCAGGCTATTGCAGCTCCATCATTCACAATGCCAGCGACTGCTAGTAGAAGATGAGAGTGCCTTGATTGGCCGTCTGAAAGTGCCAGATCCACTGTTCGCCAGGATGAACGCTGCAGAGTTGATTATTATTGAAGCTACTCTGGCTGAACGGGTTAATCGAATCCATGCAGAATATATCATCGATCAATGGTTCGAGTATAAAAACAATGCCCAGTCTGAAGGCGCCGCATTTGAGATGTATTCACGATATCTGTTAAACAGTTTGCATGGCATCTCCAAACGACTGGGTGGCACCAGATATGCCGCGTTGAATAGTTTGATGGAATCTGCTCTGCAGCAGCAACAGACCGGAACAGCGGAACTCCACAAAGAGTGGATCGCAGAACTGCTAATCAATTACTATGATCCAATGTACGCATACCAGTTGGAGAAGAAGCAGCATAGAATCATGTTTAAAGGCACTCATGAAGAAATCATGGATTGGCTTTGTCAACAGGGATTCGCCACGAGTGAGTTCCTGTCTGGGAATTAGCTAACAAAACTCAATCTGAATCAGGTGGTGATTCGATGTCACTTGATTTCAATACCAGCACGTCACAGTTTAGTTCATCCAGTATATGTTCAGCCGTGTTCCCCAATGCCATGCCACCCATTCGCTGGCGCGCAACGGTTCCCATGACTACAAATTCGGCAACAATGTCGCGGGATACGGTCGGAATGACCCAATCAACCGGACCTTCCACCAGGTGTATATGTTCCTCTGCGACAGAAAATTGTTCGGCAAACCTACCGACGTTGTCAGTGACCATCTGCGACATTTTTTTGCGATAATTAACCGGATTTTTTCCATCGCTGCTCATGGGAAGATAGATCGGCGGTGCAGGATAAGCCGAGACCAGATGCAGTTCAAAATTAAGTTTTGAGGCAAGATATCTACTGGTTTCAAGGATTTTGGTATTTAGCTCTCTGTGCACTTCATCCTCGGGTGCCGCATTGACAGCAGCAAGAACCTGTCCAATCTCGTCCCATTGTCCTTTTTTGACCAGTAGTACGGGGCATTGTGAGAACCTGAGAATATTCCAGTCAAGATGACTGAATATCACCTCCTGAAATCGGCTATGCAGCTTGGCTTTTTTTATCAGCAGATCACAATCAGAAGCTCTTAACGCATCGATAATGGCTTCGCTGGGATGGCTATTCCAGATCACCTCCGTGGTAACTTCTATACCGTCCTTATCCAGATGTCGGGTGAGTCCTTCAACCATGACTTTGTTGCCGTCGACAATGGTACGGATGAAATTGTCTTTTTGTGCACCGGTTAAAAACGTGGCTATCCCGATTGCAATATCGTAGGCACAGACGAATAGATGCAGAGAAGCTCCTGTCGATTTGGCCAGGTATACAGCTCGATTGAAAGCAAGCTGTTCCTGTTGTTGTGGTTCAAGAACTACAAATATTTTATTGAATAGAACTTTGTCATCATTCATATCGCGGCTATCTTTTCCTATTAATCATCACTGCTATTATTCGACCACAGTCGTTCCCGGTCAACTGCTTCAACTGCTGCCTGAATACTGGGGTAGTCCGAGCATAGCTTATCCAAATCCACTTTCTTAAGTTCATAAAGCGAACAGGGCGTAGCAGCCCGGGTGGTAGCATTTCTCGGCTGCGCATGTAATAACGCAGCTTCCCCAAAGAAATCACCTGCGTATAGAGTTGCAACCTGTACTTCCCGCTCTCCTTCGCGGACAAACACTTTAGCAATCCCCCGCGCTATAAGAAACATGGAAGCGCCCTCTTTCCCCTGCTTAATGATGTCGGTTCCTCGAGGTACAGTGCGTGGTCTCAGGTGATCGGCAACAGTACCAAAATCATCTTCATTAATTGCCTCGAAAAAGGGTACTTTTCTTAATAGCTCTTCAACACCCACTTCCAATGATGCCGAAACATCATCATTCTTAAGTTGACGAATTCGATTGTCCTGATCCTTTAGAATCTGATCGGCAATGCCGTGTTGCATAGTTCCCAGTTCGGCAGCCTGTTCTACCGATTCACGTTCAGCAATCAGGAGAAGTCGCTCTCCCAGCTGCTGTTGTACGGTTTCCACAAATTCAGGATATTGATCGGCAACTTCGTCTATTTGCAGCTTCATATCCTGGCGTATATTCGCATAAATGGTGCGAGCTTTTTCTACCGTTTCGCCTTCAATCTGGTGGTCCCTGGCAATATTATTCAGATTATGCAGCACACTGTTAGATGCTCGATACCTCCCCCAGGCAACATTATAGTCTCTGACAATGCGACGAGTGCGCATTTTCTCGACTAGTCTGCTGGACCCGGGTACGTATTCCAACATTCTCATAACAAAGATACTGGCGGCTTTACCTATGGAAGTTTCCATTTTTGAGCTGGGTAATTTCCCCATATGTCTGGCCGCATCCAACTGTACATTTGCCGTGTGATCCAGTTCCCGAAACGCCCACTCGCTAATCAGGCCCCGTCTGAACAATTCATAGTATCGAGCCTTCTCTCTCGCCAAACATCTCATTGACAGAATAGTGATCTCCTGTGTTGCGCCGATGCTCTCATGCAACTCCGCTATCTGTGTGTTTAACTCAACCAGATTCTGCTCACACTTGTGACGCAGGTGATCCGCTATTCTTTCGGAAAAGAGCCCACTCGCTACGAGATTATTCAACCTTGCAAGTCCTTGCTGTCTGGCATTACGGTCCCCTTCCGTCTTCGCGAGACTATCAGCGATATTTAACTTATCAAGGCCTAACAATTTAACCAGGGCCTCAATACTCAGTCCCTGCACAAGCAGCGTAAACAATACCGCTCCCATAACGATAGCAACCAGAGTTTGCTTGTGTTCAAATTCAGGTAGCGAGAGCACAATGGCCAATGCAATTGCTCCTCTGAGACCACCCCAATACATCACCATTTGAAATGCTCTATCCACTGCATCGGATCCCGGTAATTTTCCAACGATGGGGACCAATCCGAAAACCACAATCGCTCGTGAAACCAACATTGCTATGACGACAAGTGCAATGAGATCAATTGACTGCCACAGGTGTAATAAATCGACCTGGAGTCCTACCATCAGAAATATGAGTACGTTGGCAACATACGCAAGATATTCCCAGAAGTGTTCCATGAATTCGGCAATGGATGGCGAAATCTTCGACTTTCCCCAACTGCCCATGGTTACTCCGGCTGCTACAACAGCCATGATGCCACTGACATGGAAACCGTGTTCAGCGATGATGAATGAGAAGTAAGCCAGTATTGTGGTAAAAGTAATCTCGATGGCGGGATCCGATTCAATACGGCCCAATGTTTCACCAACGACAAGCGCCAGCACCCAGCCGACCACCACACCACCAATGAACACCAGGAGAAATTCACCTACGCCGGATAAAACCACCTCACCTGAAAAACCACGCGTAATCATAATGCCCGATATCAAGGTTGCCATCACCAGAGAAGTGGCGTCATTAAACAGGCTCTCGCCTTCCACCAGTACTGTTAATCGTTCGGGTACTCCCAATTGCTTGAATATGGATATCACTGCCACTGGATCCGTCGCGCTGAGAATTGCACCGAGTAGCAGTGAGACGATGAGATCGAATGGCGTGACCAGCCACATGAAAACGCCGATTATCGCTGTAGAGAGGATAAGCCCGGGAACCGCCAACGTAAGAATGGGCAGAATATTTCTTCCTACCTGTCGCGCATCAAGATTAAATGCGGATTCAAAAATCAGCGTAGGTATAAAAACAAACAGAATCAGATCGGGTGTTAACTGGAAATCTGATATGACACTCAAAACAGGAACTATGTCCGCAAGTTGCGCCAAAACAATACCAATGAGTACCAGAGCAATTGTCAGCGGCAGTTTGCTTAATCTCTTGCTCAGGATTGTAGTAAGTGCGGCTACCAGTAACAGTACAGTAATGCCGGATACAAGATCAGCGATATGTGAAACCTGTGCCGCGACTTGTTCGACTTCATGTTCGATAATCCTTACCTCCCATCCGGCTGATGGTCATGCATGCTTTTAGTAACTCTTTGCCTGGCCGAGTACTTTTTCTGCGATGAATGATTTAATCATCTCCTGACTGACGGGGGCAATGACTGCTATCATTATTTCCCTCAAATATCGCTCCACATGAAACTCTTTCGCATAGCCCATACCTCCATGGGTCAAAACCGCTCTTTGACAGGCGCTCAGCGCCGCCTCAGCGGCGAGATATTTTGCTGCATTGGCTTCCGCTCCGCATGATTGCCCGTTGTCATAAAGTGCCGCAGCCTTGAAGGCCATTAAATGAGCCGCTTCCAGTTCCATCCAGTTCACTGCCAGTGGATGCTGTATCGCCTGGTTTTTACCGATCGGTCGATCAAATACAATCCGTTCTCTGGCGTAATTTGCAGCCCGTTCCAGCGCAGCCTGCCCCAATCCCACAGATTCTGCAGCTATCAATATTCTTTCGGGGTTCAATCCGTGCAGTAAACACTTCCAACCATCTCCTTCTGCCCCAATTCGGTCTTCCACCGGCACGATCAGATCGTCAATAAAAAGAGCGTTTGAATCTACAGCTTTTCGACCCATTTTGTCGATCAAACGTACTTCAATTTTTGATCGATCCAGGTCTGTGTAAAAAAGACTCAAACCATCCATCGGCTTTTCACACTCTTCAAAGGGCGTGGTACGGGCGATGATCAGTATTTTATTGGCTGTTTGTGCAGTGGAAGTCCACATTTTGCGTCCATTCAGGACATAGTGGTCACCATCCCGGGTAGCTTTGGTGGAGAGGCGCGCGGTATTCAGCCCGGCATCCGGTTCTGTAACACCAAAACAAGCCCTGTCTTTGCCTGCAATCAAACGCGGCAGGAATCGCTGTTTCTGTTCATTTGTACCAAATACTACAATCGGGTGAGGGCCGAAGAGATTTAGATGCACTGCTGACGCACCACTAAAACCGGCACCAGAGCGTGTAATGGTATGGGACAGGATGGCGGCTTCGACTATGCCAAGCCCCGCCCCGCCATATTCCTCGGGCATTGCTATTCCGAGCCAACCCCCTGCTGTTATGGCATCCAGAAACTCCACCGGGAATTTCCCATCTGAATCCCGCTGCAGCCAATAATCCTCTCCAAAATCTGCACAGATCTTGCTCACAGAATCCCGGATTGCGATTTGTTGATCGTTGAAATTGAAGTCCATATTGTTCTCTTCTTGTTCGATCGGCACCATTCCAGCAATACCTGATACTTTACTGTAGGTATCATCCCTATACCATTGAATTTAAAGATATCTACTTCTACTACATAAATGCAGATTAGAACTACTGAATAGATCGCCTATTGGTTCATATGTGAAATTATGGCTAGAAATGGGCGCTATTGTTGCAGGTAACATGAAACAATCTGTTTCGCGACCAGTTGCCCCGGGGTAACTTCCCTCTCACCTCCAGAGCACCCGCAGACACAAAGTATACGATTCATCCGCGGCAATCACTAGACACCATGCATTAAAATGAACATAGGGGTGCATCATTCACAATTGCAATTGATGCTAAAAAAAGTATGATCACAACTCCTGGAGGGAATCCTCGGACGGCCTTCTGACTGGGAATCAAGCATCCACCGAATAGCATTGAGTAGCAGCGAACATGGCAGATCTATCACGCACTGAACGTAAACGACAACGAACTCGTACCGCCTTGATTGAAGCAACGCGAAAACTTGCCTACAGAGGGGGTCAGGAAAAAATCTCTGTTCAGGACATTACTGAAGAAGCGGATGTCGGTTTGGGTACTTTCTACAATTATTTCGAACACAAGCAGGCTATTTTCGAAGCTGTTCTGGATGATATTCAGGAAGTGTTCGATACTCAACTGGACAGGTTTAATTCGACCCTCAAGGATCCAGCAATGTTGATGGCTGCAACACTGAAATACACCTTTCAGCAGGCACAACACAACGAAGACTGGCTGATTTTTCTGGAGTATTCAGGCCGCTCGAGGTACCAGATATTGCATCAAAGTCTGGCGCAATGTCTTTCATATATACAAAAAGGAGTAACCGCCGGTCGTTTCAGGATTGGCGACATCCACTTTACGCTAAATCTGATTCACGGCATGGTCCGTCATGTGATACTTGAAATAGCCCAGGGTAATCTCGAAGCGGATGTTTCAGAGGAAGCTATTCGCAGTATTCTTCGCATGCTTGGGTTACCAGACGTGGTTGCCAGGGCGTTGGCGCAAAGCCCGTTACCAGCGGTTTCAGCGCCGCGAAGATCACCACTGCCTGAAGTTATCAACTGGAAACTCTAGCCAGGTGAAAATTGTAACCTTTACCCATGAAAAGCGGACCCGATTGGGGCTGGTATCTGATAACAGTGTGATCGATCTCTCGGTAGATGCTCCTGATCTGCCCACAAATATGCTGGATTTTCTGATCGCCGGAGATGCCGCTATGGAAACAGCACGCAAGGCGCTGGCCAATGCAGGACCATGCATTCCTATTGCGCAGGTTCGACTTGAAGCTCCGATCATGAAACCCGGTAAATTCCTCGCAATCGGCCTTAATTACGCCGATCACATACAAGAATCGGGTACAGATAAGCCCAAGGTCCAGATCTGGTTTAATAAACAGTCTACCTGCGTCAACGGTCCCTTTGATCCAATTGATCTACCGATAGCATCTGATATGCTTGATTACGAAGGCGAGTTGGGTGTGATCATTGGAAAACGTTGCAGACACGTTCCGGTTGAGCGCGCGCATGAAGTAATTGCCGGATTCACAATTGTCAATGATGTGAGTGTCAGGGATTGGCAGTTACGTGCCCAAACCTTTCAGATCGGCAAGTCCTTTGATACCCACGGTCCCTTTGGACCCTATCTTGTGACATCCGATGACATTGATGATCCCCATAATCTGGAATTAAAAACCTGGGTAAACGGGGAATTAAGACAAGATTCCAATACCCGGCATCTGATTTTTGATTGTTACGAGCAAATAGCGCACCTGACTACGGCTTTTACCCTGGAACCGGGTGACGTATTAGCAACAGGAACCCCGGCAGGGGTTGGCATGGCTATGCAACCGCCAGTCTATCTTACCGAAGGCGATGTGGTAAGAATAGAGATTGAAGGTCTGGGTGCCATTGAGAATACAATAGTGAAGGAATCAGGCGAGACCATTATTGAATGATCAGGATCCTGAGACCGAATCAACCCGACCAAAAATATCATGAATTCTATTCAAGGCAGATTCACCAAGGGGTGATAATTGCAACGCTTGAAGATTGTGTCGTAAATGCTCGATATTTGATGTGCCTGATAAGACCACATCAACGCCGGGCTCATACTTACAGAACCTGTAGGCTGCTTCTGTAATTGACCCGACGCCCTCCTCCTCAATTAGAAAATCCAGACAGGAATCTGGAGTAGCATCATCAATTTGACCAATTTTCTTAAGGTGCGACAAGACCTCCTGAAACCGTTGGCGATTACTTAATGCATTGCGCACCGCAAACATGTCCAACACGCCGACATTCTTTTCCCTGGTCAGCTTGAATATCTTATTCCTTGCTGAATGGTTAATCATGTTGAAGCCCACCATCACTACATCAAACAGATTATCGTTCAGCGCCATCTCTAACATCTTATGAGAAGTATCCTGTTCAAATCTCTCCGTAATACCCAGGAAGCGGATTTTTCCATTCTTTTTTAATGCTTCAAGCACAGGAACAGTTTTCGCCACGATCTGATGATAATTATCGGGAGAAACGCCATGCAGGTGATACACGTCAATATAGTCGGTTCCCAGATTCTTGAGACTCTGATCGACACTGGCGACAATATCGTCTGCTTCGATACCCGAACCTGGTGTTTTCTTACTGGAAAGCACCACTTGATGCCGCGGAACACCGCGTATGCCCTTCCCTATCAGGGATTCGGTTTTATACGCTTCGGCAGTGTCAATAAAATTAACCCCACCCTCTATTGCCGTTGTTATGATTTTGATCGACTCAGCTTCGCTCTTATCTCGGCTCATACCTAAACGGCTATAGCCTCCGCCTCCGAGTCCCATCACTGAAACCCGAAGACCTGTTCTGCCTAAAGTTGTGTATTCCACAGGCAAATTCTCAACGATCGTCGCGGGGTACACCCACAGCTCTTGACCCCGCCCATCTTAATGGCGTTAATGTACAACCGGAATCGAGTCCTGAGCGAAGTGTGTAACACTTTCCCGTAATGGACCGTTTGGCTCAGACAACCCGAACTCAATCATTCAGCACCTGATCTGCAGATTTGTGTTAAAGCCCAAGTACCATCTTGGCCATAATGTTACGCTGCACTTCATTGGAACCAGCGTAAATGGCAGTCTTTCGGGTATTGAAATAACCGGGTGCGGCCGGCGCAGCGTAATCAGGTCCAATGGGATCAATATTCAAGCCTTTGATCGGTCCAGGATTAGAAAAAGGTACGGCATAATAACCCGTGGCTTCCAGCACCAATTCGGTAAGTTGCATTTGTAACTCTGTGCCACGGCATTTGAGTAAACTGGATTCAGGTCCGACATTTTTACCCGCAGAGAGACTGCTCAAAATCCTCAATTCCGTGAATTCCATGGCCGAAATGGCTATTTCTGTCTCTGCAACCCGGCGTTTGAAGGTATCGTCTTCCATCAGAGGTCGTCCGTTATCTTGTTCGACCGCGGCGATAGCTTTGAGGTTTCCCAAACCCGCTTTGAGACCATGAGAGTAAGCGTTACCACGCTCAAACTCGAGCAAATATTTGGCGTAGGTCCAGCCTTTACCCTCTTCTCCGATCCGGTTTTCCACTGGCACCCTGACATCCTGGAAATGAATCATGTTTATTTCCTGATAGCCTTCAAGAGGTTGATCCAGGGTAATAATGGGTTGCACATCAATACCGGGTGACTGCATATCTATCAGCAGGAAGGAGATACCTTTTTGACGGATATCTTCGTCGGAAGTACGCACCAGGCAGAAAATCATATCCGCCCACTGCCCGTGAGTGTTCCATGTTTTGGTACCGGTTACAATGTAGTGATCACCGTCCCGATCAGCTTTCATTTTGAGCGATGCGAGATCAGAACCCGCGCCCGGCTCTGAGTAACCCTGACACCACCATGTTCTGCTGGCAAGAATATCAGGTAGATATTTGTCTTTTTGTTCCTGGTTGCCAAACGCCATGATGACGGGTGCTACCATATTCTGACCAAAAGCAATGACGTGAGGTACATGGGCGCGGGCCATCTCGAGATCGTACAAATACCGCTGCGTCGGCGTAAATTCTGGACCACCATACTCTTTAGGCCAATTAACACCGGCCCAACCGCGTTCATAGAGTTTCCGCTGCCAGTATTCGTGATCTTCCCTGGAGCCAGAACCATTGGGACTTTGTTTAATCCGGTTCTGCATATCCGGGGGCAGATTATCCTCGATCCACTCTCGGACTTCTTTTTGAAACGCAAAATCCTCTTCACTGAACTTGAGGTCCATAAAACTCCCCTGAAGTTTAAACGTCATGCATCGTTATAATTTCACCAGGACAGTCTATACAAATTTGCTATCCACGTCAGCGTATCTGGATAGTTGGCATGCCAACCGCTACCATAAAGAGAAATAGACAGCATGTAATTTGCATTATCCCGCTTGAAAGGATCAGTTATGCCCGCAGAAATCGAACCGGTAAAAGCGTATCTTCTTGCTCTTCAAGCAGAGATCTGCTCGGCATTGGAAAGAGCGGACGGTGATGCCCTGTTTTCGCTGGAACAGATTCATCCTGAGTCCGGTGGACTCTCTCAACCGAGAGTCATGGATGCCGGTAAACATCTGGAAAGAGCGGCAGTTCAATTCAGCCATACGATTGGTGCACAGCTTCCACCAGCGGCTACAGAAAGAAATCCTGACTTGCGCGGCAAGGGATTCCAGGCAACTGCCCTGTCGGTGATTGTGCATCCCCGAAATCCTTATGTGCCTACTATGCATGCGAATCTGCGATTCTTTATCGTCGAAGATGTCAGTTGGTATTTTGGTGGAGGATTTGATCTCACACCTTACTACGGTTTCAAAGAGGACGTGATCCACTGGCATCAGCAAGCG
Organism: Gammaproteobacteria bacterium; assembly: GCA_030123805.1. Classification (GTDB taxonomy): domain Bacteria; phylum Pseudomonadota; class Gammaproteobacteria; order Pseudomonadales; family Azotimanducaceae; genus JASJXV01. The sequence goes on along the minus strand of JASJXV010000018.1, from coordinate 14,509 downwards.
TCTGATGCGTGTGCACCATTTGGAGAAGATGTTTATTTGCAGTGCAAAACCGATTGCGACAACTATTTTTTCCTACCGCATCGGAATGAACCCAGAGGCGTAGGCGGGCTATTTTTCGACGACTGGACGTCGGGCGGATTCGAGCGGAGTTTTCAGTTCATCCGCAGCATTGGCGATCATATCTTGCCTGCCTATCTGCCAATCGTGGAAAAACGAAAACATACGCCTTATGGTCCACGCGAAGAGAACTTTCAGTTGTATCGTCGCGGCAGGTATGCAGAATTCAATCTGGCAATTGATCGAGGCACCAGATACGGACTCCAGTCAGGGCGGCGAATTGAATCTGTGCTGGCATCCATGCCTCCGAGAGCGATATGGAAATACGACTGGCAGCCCGAGCCGAAATCACCGGAAGCAGAGTTATACAGTTATTTTCTCAAGCCAAGAGATTGGTTAAGCGAAGATAAATCCTGAACTGCCAGCCTCGACATGGCAACTGTAGAAGTCCCGTGAAAGGATTATATATGTGTGGCTCGGGAACGCACCCCGGTAGAGGCGTCAGTGGAATTCCAGGTCACGATGCAGCAGGTGAGATTACTAGAGATCAAAGACTATTCAGCGTCTGACGCCATCTTTTTTGCTTGTGCCAGTTTCTTCTTGACTCGCTGTGATTCAGGTGCAAGTTCCAGCGCACGTTCAAATGCCATCACAGCCTGGTCGTCCCGTTTCAGTTTTAGAAGAGCTACACCAGAGTTGAAATGGGGTAGATAAAGGGGACCATTACCCATTTCAATTGCCCGTTGATATTCGAGCAGTGCCTCTTCATACCGTCTGAGATGATAATAAACATTGCCGCGATTAATGTACGCCTGCGTTAAATCCGGTTTTATTTCAATGGCACGATTATGATCCTGCAATGCTTTCTCATACTCATCCATTCTGGAGTAGATAATACCCCTGTTTGAATGGGTGGCCGCCTGATCCCGACGGGTTAGATCGCCATGCCTGAGCGCTTGTGTGCAAGAACTCGGATCACGGCCAAATTTCAATTGGCTCTCATGAAAACAGAGAGTTGCGTCATTTGGGCCGAGTATCGTTTGGCTGCCAAAGACACACACTGTTTGACCAAATAGTACCATCAGAGAGATTATCTGAATTGGATTTTTTCTCATGGGGTCTCCGTCAGCTCACCCGTAGCAACACAAAGGATTATCACCACTATAATGCCTGTTACTTATCCAACACCGGGACGACACCGGTCACTTTTCGACATACTTTTGAAATGCCAGCACGGCGTTAGTGCCACCAAATCCAAAACTGTTGGATAGGGCGCACTGGATACCGGCGTTGTCGATCCGAGTTCGCACGATCGGGACATCAGGAATCTCCGGATCCAGATTATCTATATTTGCCGATTCACAAATAAAATCATTAGCCATCATCAACAAGGTGTATATGGCTTCGTGCACGCCAGCTGATCCCAGCGAATGTCCCGTAAGAGATTTGGTCGAATTTATTTTTGGCAAACGATCACCGAAAACTCTGCAGATAGCCTCGATTTCCTTGGTATCACCCAATGGCGTGCTGGTTCCATGGGTATTGATGTAATCAACCTCCCTGTCGATAGTGCTGATCGCCATCTCCATAGCGCGTTGTCCACCCTCACCTGAAGGTGCGACCATATCAAATCCATCCGAAGTAGCAGCGTATCCCGCCAACTCGGCATATATTTTGGCACCACGGGTAAGTGCATGTTCCAACTCTTCCACCACCAGAAATCCGCCACCACCGGCTATCACAAATCCATCCCGGTCCTTGTCGAATGCTCTTGAAGCCCTGGCTGGTGTCTCATTGTACTTGGAGGACAGGGCACCCATGGCATCAAATAAGGATGTCATTGACCAGTGTTCTTCCTCGGCGCCTCCAGCAAAGACAATATCCTGTTTACCCAGTTGAATCAGCTCTCCTGCATGACCAATACAATGCGCACTGGTTGAACAAGCAGAAGTAATTGAGTAATTCACGCCTTTAATTCCAAAAGGGGAAGCAAGGCATGCTGAAACTGTACTACTCATGGTCTGTGTGACACGATATGGCCCCAGTCTCTTGATGCCTTTCTCACGCAAGATATCAGCCGCCTGCACGAGGTTTGAAGAGGACGCACCACCAGATGCCGCAACGATACCTGTACGAATGTTAGAGACATCCTGCTCTGTTAAACCTGCATCTTCGATAGCCTGAGCCATGGAAATGTAAGCGTACATGGCAGCTGCGCCCATGAATCTGCGAATCTTACGATCAATCAGTTCTTCATGGTTCAAGTTCTCAATACTACCGGCTACCAGACTGCGTAATCCCATTTCCGCATATTCTTCCCGGTAGCGGATTCCGGACTTGCAATTGAATAATGAATTCGTTACGGCTTCCTTATCATTGCCCAGCGGCGAAACCACACCCATGCCTGTTATCACAACCCGTTTCATATTGATTCCTCAGAAATCATCCAAGTGCGTAAACAGCCCCACTTTTATACCAGTGGCGGTGTATATTTCTTTTTTATCAACACTGACTGTGGCATTGGCAATACCGAGAACCGTCTCACCACCGCGAACGCGGGCTATGTCGATGTCGTATGTCAATTTCCTGGCATCCGGTAAAACCTGGCCGCGAAAAGACACCTTGTTACACCCAAGTGCTCTGCCTACGCCCCAATACCCTTTCCAGGCAAGGAAAAACCCCACCAGTTGCCACAATGCATCCAGGCCGAGACACCCGGGCATCACCGGATCGCCAACGAAGTGGCACGCAAAGAACCAGAGATCCGGATTAATGTCCAACTCAGCAATAATCTTGCCCTTATTATGCGCACCACCGTCTTCATTGATTTCCAATATGCGATCAAGCATCAGCATATCACCAATTGGAAGATGTGCTCTCCCCGGGCCAAAGAGCTTACCGTTGCCGCAATCCAGTAATTCTTGTCTATTGAAAGAATGCTTGTTAATCAGTGACCTATCCAGGGCAGACGTATTCAATGTGGTATTGATCCCAGTGGAAAAAGAGAAAAATGGCGCGCGCGCGTTCCTGCTTCTAAGTCATTGTAAGTTATTCACACCAGCGCAGTGGATTAGGATTATATCATTGACCGATTAAAAAAGAACTGCATCAGGGGCGCGCAAAAAATGGAGATAACTCCATAGTTTCGAATGGCAATCGGCAGCTTTTTAATATTGATTACGCATGGTACATGAAATGCCAAACAAATTGGCACAGACAGGAATTTTATCTCTCGGATGATGTGATGTTGCGACTTAAATACTATGTTAGTATAGCTCTAACCCGCAGTTAACATGACTATTTTGTATTTAGTCACTTTACAGTTGCTACCCGTTGCGATTTAGGGAACTGATCACCTTTTGACAGGTCAAAACGCGCAATGATGCAGTCATTGAAGAACAGTGACCACTATATCGACATCGCACTGCAATAGCCCGAATGATATAATACAAAATGTATGTGCAGTACCTACCACGGATTCTCGGGGGGGAAATGACATGAGCGTGGAGATCGACAAACTGGCGGTTGTGCATCCTGACGCACAGATTGGAGATGGATGCAAAATCGGTCCCTTTTGTACTATAGGGCCGCATGTATTAATCGGCAGCAATTCCCACCTTAGATCTCATGTTGTCGTCGATGGATGCACCTGCATCGGTTCAGACTGCGATATATTTCCGTTTACCACACTGGGCATTCAATCTCAGGATCTGAAGTTCAGGAAAGGTAACGTCACACACACTTACATCGGTGACCGCAGTATAATACGGGAATTCGTCAGCATTCATAGTGGTACCGAAGATGGCACCAAAACACAGGTCGGCGATGATTGCGCCCTCCTCGCCCACGCACATGTCGGACATAATTGCACAGTAGGAAACCATGTCATAATGAGTCACAGTGCAACACTGGGTGGCCATGTCACCATTGGCGATTATGCAAACATTGGCGGACTTTCAGCAGTCCATCAGTTCTGCCACGTGGGCAAAGCTGCCATGGTGGGAGGCATGTGCAGAGTGATACAAGATGTCTTGCCATTCACAATAGCAGAGGGTTTTCCTGCTCATATGCGTATCATCAACAAGATTGGCATGGAAAGAGCGGGCTACTCGAAAGAAGAGATCGCCCAGGTTCGTAAGGCATTCAGAATCTTGTTCATGAGGGAATTGCGGCTTGAACAGGCAGTAGAGCAGGTTCAATTGGAATTCCAAGATGTACCGGGTGTACAATTAATGATTGATGCCATAGCATCCTCTCAGAAAGGCCTCGCCAGACCAGAGAGTGCCACATTTGAAATCAATGTTAGCTAGAGAACCTCTGATTTTTTTCAATTTTTATACGAGATTATCAGATGATAAAAGCAGTTCTATGGGATTTTGGTGGTGTATTCACTACTAGTCCTTTCGAGTCTTTCAATCGATACGAAAAACAACACAACATACCAAAGGACTTTATAAGGAGAGTCAATGCGACCAATCCTGACAAGAATGCCTGGGCGCGTCTTGAGAGTAGCCAGGTAACCCTGGATGAATTTGACAAAGAGTTTGCTGATGAAACGTGTGCTCAGGGTTACGAGATCACGGGTCGACAGGTTATCGAATTACTTTCAGGAGATCTTAAACCTGAAATGGTCAAGGCCCTAAAACTAATATCATCTTCATATAAAACGGCATGCCTCACTAACAATGTCAAGGGTGCAGGTGAAGGGCCGGGCATGTCTCAAACAACAAAGAAGGCAGAGGACGTCGCTAATGTAATGTCACTGTTTGACGTTGTAGTCGAGTCCAGCGTTGTCGGCTACAGAAAACCTGATCCACGCATCTACCTGACTGCATGCACGGAACTGAATATCGAACCTGAAGATGCTGTGTTCCTGGATGATCTGGGCATTAATCTCAAACCAGCCAGGGAATTAGGGATGAGAACGATCAAAGTACTTTCATCAGAACAGTCTCTGGGCGAACTGGAGGAGATATTGGGCATGACATTGCGCTAAACAATCGGGATAGATTGACAATGAGGATTCTGGTAACAGGTGGCGCGGGATATATAGGCAGCCATGCTTGTGTTGAACTTCTGGAGTCAGGCCATGAAGTGATTGTAATTGACAATTTGTCTAACAGCAAAGAAATGTCGCTAAGCAGAGTTAAGGAAATAACTGGTCATGACATCAAGTTCTACACGCTTGACCTGTTGGATAAAGTCAAGCTGAATCAGCTGTTTTCAGACCACAGTATCGACTCTGTTATTCACTTCGCAGGCCTTAAATCCGTAGCTGAGTCAATTGTAAATCCTCTTGCCTACTATCGAAATAATGTTAGTGGATCGGTCAATCTATTTGATGTGATGACGAAACACAATGTCAAGAATCTGGTGTTCAGTTCCTCTGCCACGGTATATGGCCTGACGGATTCCTTGCCTTTGAAAGAAAATTGCCCGTTATCGGCGGAAAATCCCTACGGCCGTACAAAAATAATGATTGAAGAGATTCTACGAGACCTGCATGATTCAGACAACGCCTGGAACATAATCTCTTTGCGCTACTTTAATCCTGTTGGTGCTCATGCGAGCGGCAGGATTGGTGAAGATCCCAGTGGCATCCCGAATAACCTTTTACCTTATATTTCTCAGGTCGCGATAGGAAAACTCAAACAGCTGACTGTTTACGGTAACGACTATGCGACCCACGATGGTACCTGCATACGCGATTATGTACACGTAGTCGATCTTGCCAAAGGCCACATTTCCGCAATCGAGAAACTTGATTCTCATCCCGGTTTGGTGATTTATAATCTCGGTACCGGGAATGGTTACTCGGTGATGGACATGCTTGGTTCGTTCGAACGAGCTAATAACATTGCAATACCCTACACGATAGGTCCGCGAAGACCCGGAGATATCGATGCTAGCTATACCGATCCGGGTCTGGCAATGTCTGAACTTGGCTGGCAGGCTAATCTGGGGATAGAGGACTTCTGTAGAGATGCATGGCGTTGGCAGCAGGACAATCCCAATGGCTATGAGTAGCCTGCATATATTTCTGGCGGCAACGTGCAAACCATTGATGTGAGGGGATCCAAACACATTGCCTGAAACACCATTTCCGGGTCAGACTCCATCCACCCATGCAATATGGATATCTTCCAGTGCCGGGTAGGTGAGCAGATCAGCCGTCAGACGACTGGAAAATTCCAGGCTACCCGCGCCGATGATAGCTATTTTAGTCACGTTTATCCGCCCGATATTCGGTATAAAAAATGTACTTCACTATCCGGTGCTAATCTCTCTAATAAGGGATCGTGAATTATCTCGCCATCTATAGCGACTGCCATTTTCATCAAGGTGTCCGAGCCAAGATCCTGGTATTTGTCTTCCAGAGCCGATACCAGATCCCGGTAATTCAGAACATCCACGTCTGTTTGTTCCTCTCGAGTGAACTTTTGCAGTTCACTCGAAAAAATCACTGTTGCCACTTTAGTTATCTCTACTCTGAATAGCTTTCAGCACTCGTGGGGGAGAACAAGGTAGTTCAGACATTCGTACTCCAATTGCATTGCTCACCGCACTGCTGACGGCAGCCAGGGGTGGAATGATGCTCGATTCCCCTACTCCCCTGACGCCATAGGGATGAAATGGGTTAGGGACTTCCACGATAACGGTTTCTATCATGGGTAAATCGGAGGCGAGTGGGATTCGATAATCGAGATATCCGGCATTCTCCAGAACACCATTTTCATCGTAGATATACTCTTCATTGAGCGCCCAACCGATCCCTTGAGCGGCCCCTCCCTGATACTGGCCTTCAACATAACCTGGATGAATTGCCTTGCCTGCATCCTGGATGGCAGTATATCGAATGACATCCACTTTCCCCGTGTCCGGATCGACTTCCACATCAGCCACATGCACTGCAAAACTGGGTCCAGCGCCACGCGCAGTCAAGGATGCACGAGCAGATATTGGGCCGCCCGTACTACCGGCAGCAGCGCAAATCTCTGCGGCGGATAGCCTGGCTTCATCGGCAGTATTGACAGCCACACCGTCAACCCAGTCAACCTGGTCCAGGGTAACATTCCATACCGCAGCCGCACGTTCTTTCATTTGTTTTACGACATCCTGGGCTGCTTCAATAATCGCCATGCCGGTAGCAAACGTGGTACGACTGCCGCCTGTTGTGGAGTTCAGACCCACGCCATCGGTATCGGCGATGATCGGCTTTATCTTTTCCACGGCAATGCCCAGTTCTTCTGCCGCCATCATCGCCATGGATGCTCGAGAGCCGCCAATATCAGGGGATCCTTCGACGACAACAACAGTTCCATCCGGATTCATATTGATAACTACACTTGAACTCATCCCGGCATTAAACCAGAAACCTGCGGCAATACTCCGGCCCTGATTCTTACCCAGCGGAGACTTGTAATGTGCAGAGTTTTTAGCGGCTTCCAGACACTCTACCAAACCAATAGCCTTGAATTTTGGTCCATAGATGGCTTGTGTACCCTCTTTTGCTGCATTTTTTAGTCGCAATTCAATCGGATCCATGTCCAGTTTGTCAGCGAGTTCGTTGATTGCACTCTCTGCAGCAAATTCCGCCTGTGGGGCTCCAGGGGCTCTGTAAGCCGCTACCTTCGGTTTATTCACGACCACATCGAAACCTTCGATGTGCACATTTGCGACGTCGTATGGTGTAAATACACACATTACTCCGGGTGCCATCGGAGAACCTTTGAACGCCCCAGCTTCGTAATGCAGTATGCCCTGCATCGCTGTGATGGTGCCATCTTTCCTGGCGCCAACCTTTATCCAGCTTCTGGTGGCGGAACCGGGACCCGAAGCTCTGAAGACCTCTTCCCGATTCATGACCAGTTTAACTGGCCTGCCGGATTTCTTTGATAGAACCAACGCCACGGGCTCAAGATAGATAGTGGTCTTACCGCCAAATCCACCACCTATTTCACTGGCAATCACCTTTATTTTTGACAGCTCCATATTCAGTATTTTTGCCGTACTGGCCCGAACGTCAAAGTGACCCTGAGTACAACACCATATCATCGATTGACCATCTTCATCATACCGAACGGTACATGCATGTGGCTCAATATAACCCTGGTGAACTGTCGGCGTTTGATATTCTCGTTCGACAATAACATCTGCCTCGGCAAAACCTGCGTCTATATCGCCTTTCTTCAGTTCCATTCGCATGGCAATATTGGAAGGGGTTTCGGGTGTTTCAGCCAACCCGGCGGTAAACAGGTCATCATGCAGTATTGGAGCATCATCCTTTATGGCTTCGAGTACATCCATAACCGGAGTTAACTCTGCATACTCAACTTCAATCAATTCCACTGCCTGATCAGCGATTGTCTGTGATACAGCCGCAACTGCGGCAACCGCATGACCGTGATAGAGCACCTTCTCAAGCGCAAGATTATTCCGCGCCAGGTCACGAATGTCAGCACTGGTCTCGCCCATCTGTAGAGTTTCGGATGCGATAGCCGGAAAATCGGCAGCTGTAGCAACGGCCATTACACCAGCAAGCGCTTCTGCCTTTGAGGTATCGATATCGATAATCCTGGCATGTGCGTAAGGACTTCTCTTTACTCTTGCCCACAACATTCCGGGAAGGGTCAGATCCGCGCCAAAATTTGCTCGCCCCGTTACCTTGTCAAACCCGTCCGGGCGAATGGTTCTTTGTCCGATATATTTGTAGTCTTTTACTTCACTCATCAGGCAGTTCCTCTCATCTCGGCGGCAGAGTCCATTACTGCACGAATAATTTTGTCATATCCAGTACAGCGGCAAAGGTTGCCTGCCAGATAATATCTGGCTTCTGCTTCTGTTGGATCAGGGTTTTCAGCTAACAGTGCCTCCGTGGCGACAATCAGTCCAGGTGTGCATATACCGCACTGCAGTGCGGCATGTTCGAGAAATTTCTGTTGGATCACATGCAGATTCTCGGCTTTACCAATACCCTCTATGGTACCTATATTTTGTCCTTCCGCTTCCACACCAAAAACCAGACAAGAACAGACCAGACGGCCATTAACCGTGACCGAACATGCTCCACAATCACCAGTGGAACAACCTTCCTTGGTGCCCGTCATTTGTAATTCATTTCGCAGGCAATCGAGTAGTGTTTGATTAGGCTCGCATAAAAACTCCACAGGTTCATTGTTAATTGTTGTGGATACGTGAGTCTTGGCCATTTTATTTCTCCTTCACTCGGTCGGCGGCGATTACTGCTGCTCTGCGCGTCAGTACTCCAACCACGTGTTGTCTGTATTCGATCGTGCCTCTTAGATCATCAATGGGTGATGAAGCTGCCGAAGCCGCTGCTGCAGCATTCTGGAGTGCAGTATCATTCATATCACTACCGACCAGGGCTTCTGCGGCGGCGGGAACCAGCAACGCTGTTGGTGCTACCGCACCAATCACAATTCGAGCAGCCGTACAGATCCCATTATTGTCCAGGGTGACACTGACCCCTGCACCCGCGACGGCTATATCCATCTCTGTTCTGGGAATGAAGCGCAGGTAAGCGTCTGCAGTTCCAGCGGCTGGCAGGGGTACAATAATTCTTTTCAGAATTTCATCGGATGCCATGCAATTCTCGCCAACGCCGGTAACAAAGTCCTCCACTGGCACCTGTCTCTCGCCATCAGGTCCGATAATAAGACACTCAGCTGCAATCGCTATCAACGCGGGAATCGTATCGGCTGCAGGTGATGAGTTGCATAGATTGCCACCAACACTGGCCCTACCCTGGATTTGGGTAGAGCCAATCAAATAGGCAGCCTCAACGAGCCCCGGGTAGACAGTCTTGATGTCTTGCCTGGCTGTGAGTTCGGCGCAGCACATTGATGGCCCGAGGGATAAGCCGTTCTCATCCAAAACGGCATCCATCATCTCGGGAATTTTCTTCAAATCTACAATCAGTTGTGGACCCCCCACCTGTGATCTCAACTGAACGATGAGATCGGTCCCTCCTGCCAGAACGCGGGCGGGTTTGTCAGTACAATCGCTCAACAGCTTGACAGCTTCGCCGAGACTTTGTGGCGCTTCGTATTCAATTACTACCATTTCTCCTCCAGACAGTCATCGGAACGACGGCAGACTTCGTCGCTCACAATAATCAGCACATTGAACAACTATATATATCACGCTCAGACAAGATGCGCACTATCTCCTGTTGAATTTTGCCTGGCTTTGATATTACACTTGATCGTCTTCAGATTGAGCAAAGCAAACACATAATATGTTCAATTTTCTCAAGCGATGGCAGGCACAATCTCGTAGCGAGCCGTTCCTTTCTCTTATGGTCGTAGCCTCAGAAGATGAAGCCATGCAACAACATCTGTTAGCAATTTTGCGGCAAAACAGCTTCAACCGTCATTCATTACTCAACACCTGGATTGCAGAGCTCATATTGCAAAGTGCGCCCGAATCATTTACGCGGGCACTGGGCTTTCTACTTGATGATGAAGTTGCAGAACGTGCTCTTGCGGTACTCGAATCGCAGCACCATTAAGAACGATGGAATCTCTGACTAATGCCGCAATGTTGACGCCACCGGCTCGCCCGGATGCGGGCCACCCGGATGTCTCGCAGTTAATTCAGTCTAACATCTATTCCTTAATACTGATCAAAAAGGGGACGGAGGGAATATTTTTTAACCAATCTGTATATACCGATTGATCAAAAAATATTCCCTCCGTCCCCTTTTTTACTTTTTTACACTCAAATACTGGACGGGTATATTTATGTCTTATTATTTCATCAGAGAAGCGCGCAGTGAAGACGCAGATGTATTGGTGGATTTCAACATCAAAATGGCGCGCGAGACGGAACAAAAGACTCTCGATCCGAAGGTGATTCAAAAAGGCATTATGAAACTGTTCAAGGAACCCGATCTCGGTTTCTATACTGTCGTAGAAGTGGACGGCGAGATAGCCGGTGCTTTAATGATCACTGCCGAATGGAGTGACTGGCGAAACGGTCTCTTCTGGTGGATTCAAAGCGTTTACATTTTACCGGAATTTCGCCGCCAGGGAATCTTCGCTTCTCTCTATAAACACATCAGGAACCGCGCCAGGCAAGATCCGGCTATCTGCGGCCTTAGACTCTATGTTGAAAAGGAAAATAAGCGCGCGCAACGGACCTATCTGAAGGTTGGCATGCAAGAGACCGATTATCGCGTGTATGAAGAGGAATTCTGAATGTTGCGATTATCGATGCGGGACACCAACCACTACATGGTATGTGTACTGTTTGAGGAATTCAGTGATCCAGCTAAATAGTTTTCGATTTTATCTTTAGCCCGATTATCAGGTTCAGTAAACTGAATACCGACTCCGGGTGTGTGGGGACTCTTCACCCCCTTTTTTGCCACCCAAATCACCTTTCCGGCTATGGGTATTTTTTCGGACTCATCCATCAGATTGAGGAGCATAAAAACTTCATCACCAACCTCGTAATCGGTTTTATTGGGTACGAATATGCCTCCATTTTTGATAAATGGTATATATGCATTATACAACACCACCTTGTCCTTGATGGTCAAGGCCAACATGGTCTTCTTTGCACCACCACGTGCTAACCTACCCATATGGCATCCCTTTGATGACTCGCTCGACTTTATCTCAGCACTTTACTTTCTACAACCAGAATTGTCCATGTTCGCTCATCTGATCATGCGTTCAATTCAACCTGTCTGGTGCCAGAGCGGCAAATTTTACCAGAACATTTTCAACCACCAACTGCTTATTGGGATTGGATGCGCTGAGGAGTGCTGTCCACTGCTCAAAAACATGATCATAACAGCGATAGATTCCAGTCAGCCCTTTAACCTTACAAATTTGATTAAATAAATCACTTAATTCTTTGTTTTTAATGGAATTAAAGTCTTTTATTTGTGTGTGTTTAATCATTTCAGCTAGCCAAAGATACAACATCTCAAGAATCTGCTCTGGATCAGACTGCAACAATTGCTTCGCCGCTTCATGAGCCAAGAGGTCACCGCTCCATAACTTCTGCAGCACTCGATGCAATAGCTTTCTTTGCTCCAATGTACCAAGGCCATGCATTTCCAGCGCTTTTAGAGGCCTTCCCCGGGAAATATCCAGTAGCAAAGGAATATCCTCGACTGCTGAGAGTCTTTCCAACAGATAAGACTCAGCCTGCTGCCTATTCGGATTGCCAATTAAAATTCGCTGGCACCTGCTCCTGATTGTTGCCAACAAGCTACCGGGACGGTCACTAACCAGTATGATCACTGTATTAGAAACAGGCTCCTCCAGGCATTTGAGCAGCGCATTGGCAGCCGCTACATTCATTGCCTCTGCCGGTTTTATGATAACCACTTTGTTACCACCCTGCTGAGCAGTCTGATTCGCCCAGTGCACCAATTCACGAATCGTATTGACGACAATAATACGGGATTCCACCGGTTCGATGAGTTTCAGATCGGGGTGATTCCCTGCTCTGGTCAAGTGACAGCCCTTGCAGTTGCCGCAAATCTGGCCCTGTTCCGAATGCTTACACAACAGATAATTGGCAAACGTCAGGGCAAAAGATGTCTTACCCAAATGGCTCTCCCCTCCCAGCAGCAAGGCATGGGGTAAGCGGTTGTTTTCGGCCTGCTCAACAATCGATTGAAACTGTTGCTTCAACCATGGAACCACTTCTGCGGGAAACTCTGAAACATCTTGCATATGATTTATTCAACTGTTCAGGACGTATTCCGAAAGGACGCGATGTAACTCGCGCTGTACCTCTGCAAGTGCCGGGGTGGTATCGATGATGCAATAGCGATCAGGACTTGCTTTGGCTCTGGCGAGAAATACGGATCGAACGCGCTCGAAGAACGCCATATCTTCCTGCTCGAATCGGTCCTTTTCACCACGTGTCTGAGCGCGCGCAAGCCCCAGATTGACAGGTAAATCCAATAGGATCGTAAAATCAGGCTTAAAACCTTCCAGCACCAGTGACGTAAGTCCCTCGATAATTTCCATAGGTATCCCCCGGCCACCGCCCTGATACGCAAAGCTGGAATCGGTAAATCGATCACAGAGCACCCATTCACCTCTTGCCAGTGCAGGCTTTATCACTGCAGCAATATGTTGAGTTCTTGCGGCAAACATCAACAAGAGTTCAGTCATCCGGTTGATCTGCTCGCCATTTTTGTGCAGTAATAAATTTCTGATTTCCTCCGCTCGCGGGGTTCCACCGGGTTCCCGAGTGCAATAAAGAGGTATCCCATTGTCGCTGAAAAACTGTTGTATGTATTTCAGATTGGTGGTCTTACCGACACCTTCGACTCCTTCAATACTGATGAATCTGGCGTTACTGCTCAACAAACTCTCTCCCAGGTAATGACTTCTTGTTTTCAAGTTGAAACTGTACCACCGCACGATTATGTTCTTCCAGTGTATCCGAAAACTGGGAACTGCCATCCCCCCGGGAAACGAAATAGAGGCTTGTAATATTCGCCGGATGCAGCGCTGCATGAATGGCACTCTGACCCGGGCTGCAAATTGGCGAAGGCGGCAACCCAAAATTTGTGTAGGTATTGTAGGGCGTTGGTTTGCGCAAATCACTTCTGCGCAGATCACCGTCAAAGTGAGTTCCCATCCCGTAGATCACGGTTGGATCCGATTGGAGTCTTATTTTCTGTTGCCAGCGCCTGAGGAAAACTGCAGCAATTTTGTCTCGATCGGATTCCAGCCCGGTTTCTTTTTCGATCATGGATGCAATCACAAGCGCGTCATAGGAATGACGATAGGGTAGATTTCTTTCCCGATCCAACCATTCTAGCTCCAGAATGGTTTGCATCCGCCTGAAGCTTTGCGTCAGTAGAGATAAGTCGGTGGCGCCCTTTACATAGCGATACGTATCCGGGAAAAACCATCCCTCGGCACGAGACTGTTCAATACCCAGCTGCGCCATAATTTCAGTTTCGGTCATGTCCGTGGTGACATGCAGTAAGCCATCCGCGGATGCAACTTCTGCCCGGATTCGCTGTAAGTTCCACCCCTCGATTATCGTGAACTGCCGTTGTATTACTCTGCCTTCACGGATCAGTTGTAACAGATCCCTCTGGGTCATAGCCACTCTCAACAGATACTCTCCAGCCTTAATCTGTCCGGAATTGGCTGTCAAACGACCGTATATCCGCAGCCAGAGTGGCGACTCAATCAATCCTTGACGGTGCAATTCCTGCACCATTCCGCCGAGGCTAGTGCCCTCGTTTAACTCGAACGCCAGGTCGGTTTTTTGTAGTCGCAGGGCTGCATCGACCTGATTAAGAATATAAAACCAGCCACCGGCAGCAATTATAAGCGTCAGGACCAAACATATTCCAGCATAGGTCAAAGGTCGTCCCAGGTTACTCACAATTTGCATCCATCATCCAATAATCTCCGGATACCCCTGATTAATACGGAAACTCCTG
>JASJXV010000097.1 GCA_030123805.1 Gammaproteobacteria bacterium | reverse complement strand
CTAGGCGGATTCAATCCGAATGAGTGCCCCGAAAGTGGCTGTAGGATCGACTTCCAATACTTCAGGTGAGTCGGCGGCGGCACGGGTCTTGAGGCCGCGAGCAGCCAGGGCTTTTGCCGATGCCGTCAGGTCGTGAGACTGCAGGACCAGGGCATACATGCCTTCGCGATTACCGTCCAGAAACTCCGTAATGGACTTCCCGAAGGGCTGTTTCGAGTCTTCGACTGACACCAGTTCGATCACACCTCCCGAGGGCGGCTTGCAAATCGCTGATCGTACACCTCGCTGAGTATCGACCGACGTCTCGCTGATATCCATGGCGAACTTGTCGCCATACACAGTGACTGCATGATCCAGGTCGTGGACGGCAATGATCACGCGTACGATCCCTGACAACCCGGTAGAGTCGGAAGTATCCACGGATCCCGGATCCTCTCCCTGGAAGGAATTCACCGGATACACCCTGATCAGGACGCCGTGTGTCGAGTTGGGATGAACGTCACGACCACCGGCGCCGTCCATAAGCGGTAGGACATTAAGTCCGCGACCGGAAAGCTCTACAGCTTCCGCGTTCGGGTCCGGAGCTTCGAGCATCAGGGCGAATAGGCCCTCCCCGCGGCGATCCAGAAACCTCTGCAGGCTCTGACTGAGAGGTGTGGCTGGGTCAGAGGGTGACATTAGCTCAATGTTGCTGCCACCTTCGGGGACACACATCGCCAGACTCGCTCCAAGGCTTTCGACGCTGCTTGCGGAGATGTCGAGGACAGGCATACCAAGCTTATCCCTGAACAAGGCAACAATTGCCGAAAAATCCTGGACAGCGATTGCTATACGAGGCATACCGGTGATCATGAGGCGTTCTCCTGTTGCGGCGTCGGATGGATCCCGTGATGGTCACACCCTGGTGGCTCTTTGTCAAAGCACAAACCAACAAAGACGGACAATTTCCGTTGCATGTGTGTCCTCTATCAAACCATCGTCGTATCCATCATACTGCCAGGATATTCCAATGCACAAAAAATCTTCTCGGAGAAATAAATGAAACTATTTACAACCAGTGCCTCACCTAATGGTCGTCGGGTTAACATCGCCGTTGCAGAAAAGGGTATTGAGATAGAGAAGCAGGAAATTGACCTGGGTGGTGCTGAGAATCTGAGTGATGAGTTCAAAGCGAGAAATCCCTTTGGTAGAGTACCGGTTCTCGAATTAGATGACGGCACCTATCTGTCGGAGTCAGTGGCAATTACCCGCTATCTCGACTCTTTACATCCCAATCCCCCTCTGTTTGGATCGAATGATCTGGAACAGTCGTATATAGAGATGTGGAACCGGCGGGTTGAACTCAATTTGCTGATGCCGGTCGCTCAGGCTTTCCGGAATCTGTCAGGCATGTTCAAGGACCGGGAGAAGATATCGAAAGAATGGGGGTTAATTTCAGCGGAAGTAGCTCAGAGTGCTGTGCCACTGTTCGATGACCAGCTAGCGAAAACAGAATTCATCGCCGGAGACAACTTCAGCGTAGCTGATATTAGCCTGCTCTGCACCCTGGATTTTGCCAGGGCGACCAAACAGGATCTGCCTTTTGATCTACCGAATATCAGTCGTTGGTATAGCCTGGTTTCGGCAAGACCTTCAGCCAAAGCTTGACTGCGGCCAGCGGCGAGTTGTCAGTTCGGTGTGTCCACTTGTGTGTGCGATCTAACTCCTGTTTCGCCCATAAAGTGCAATATCAAGTAGCGCTACCGCCGACAGCAAGATGAGCGCTAACAGGAACCTGGGGTCGCTTAAATAAAGCGTATTTTCCAGCGGGTATGCTATGGTTTTATCAAGCGCCGCCAGTTTGAAATGATGTTTATCCCGAAAAGCAGGGTTGCTGGTGATTTCCATCATGTCCCTGCGACTGCGATAACGAAACAGTGCTGCCCTGGACCAGCTTTCAGCCCCTTCAATACCCACTATATCCATTGCATCGAAGACTGCTTCGCCGACATAAACGGGGTGCGAGGCTCTTTTAAATAGTTCGGGATACATGTGTTCCATGTACCGATTCATGATCTGATCGGCTGACTCTCCCGGTTCAGCTCCTTGCACATCCCCGGGATCATCTGCCATGTCAATGTTATTCACCATCAGGAATTGACGCCCGGTATCGGTTTCCATGAACTGACGAACTCTGGTGATTACCGCAGGATCAGCGCCATTTTGCACCATGGCCATTACAAATTGGCCGATCTCATCATCAGTCAAGGGACCGCTGGTGTTCGTATACCAAAAAGTAAATACCGCATAGAACAGTAATGGTGCTAGCCATAAATACATTCTTCTGGTCATATATGTGTCCTCTCGTGTAGCGCCAAATCCGGCAAACATGTTGCGAAAGGGATCGCCCCAATCGGCTCCACTTTGATCGCCCTTGCTCCCCTATCGGCAAGAAAAGAAGCTCCCATTACGTCTGCACCGAAGTCCGCCATGATCATTGTGGCCATGCCCCTGGCCGGACCTGCAGACAGATCAAGCACCGAAATGGTAGCCAATACCGACATGTGACTAGCCTGTTCATGTACAGGGGCAGAAATAAAAAATGTAACGAATCGAATAGGGGTTAGTCAAGTTTTACACTTGCGGTATCAATCATGCCTGGTTCGAAAGGTCTATTGGATGAGAATTATGCTGGAGAACATCACGCAATCCGTGAGAAGAACCGTGTATATGGCCATGTTGATGTTCTGCCTGTGGATGGGTTACCGTCAAAAGAACATCACGGAGTGAAAGTCGTGATTTGACTTCAGAGGTTCCCTGAATACTGAGTTGCGATCATTGCTTGATAATCGACCTTCCTCTATCCTGTAGCCACGGCTGAATCATCGCAATGAATGGTTGGTTTGGGTAGCTCATCCACTCGTTCTTGCCCGGACGCAAAGATCGCAGGATTTCATGTTTACAACAACTCTCTCCACCTTTGCACTGATCTTTCTTGCCGAGATTGGTGACAAGAGTCAGCTGGTGTGTGTGCTACTCGCCAGTCGTCATCGCGGATTCCCGGTTTTTCTCGGTGCCAGTGCTGCCTTTGTCGTGTTAAATATCCTCGCAGTTTCCGTGGGCGCAGCCGTCTCTCTGGCAGTCCCGGAATGGGTATTGGCTATTGCAGTAGTCGTGTTGTTCGCTTTTTTTGGTGTCAAGGCGCTACTTGAAACGGACAACAATGACGCGCCAGTCGAAGAGATGTCCGGTCATGGTGTGTTTGTAATTGCCTTCCTGATGATTTTTATCGCTGAGTTTGGTGACAAAACGCAATTGACGATTGCGGCGCTCGGGGCCTCTGCCGATTCGATAGCCGTCTATGTTGGCGCCACCCTGGCACTGATTACAACCACCTTACTGGGTGTGTTGGGCGGGAAATGGCTAACACAAAGAGTTGCAGCAGTCACATTGCACAGGATTGGTGGCGTGCTCTTCCTGGCATTTGCCGTATGGGTAATTTATGACACCTTTTTGTAGTGGTGAATTCCTGCTATCCAAAATCCGTGATTGAATACCTGCCCTTGCTCTTGTAACCTTTGAATCACACAACCCTGAGAAGGAGCCAGATCATGCCAAAGACAGTTGATTGGTACTATTTTCGCAACGGCTGAACCACCTGCACCAGAGCCACCAAGTTTTTGGAGGACAGTAAAATCACTATTGCAGAAAAAATTCCTGCAAGCAGAAAGCTGCAGGAAAGCGATTCCCGTGCTCTACTTAAATCTGCAAGTAAACTGATCGCCCTGAAAGGGAAAAAGGTCAGTGAATTCAGCGTCGCAAAGAATGTATCGGAAGAGGTTGTTGCAGCGATGCTGGGACCCACAGGCAATATGCGGGCACCGACGCTAAAAGTAGGTAAGACATTGATTGTCGGATTTAATCAGGAGATATTTCAGCGGGAATTCGGCTAAGGAATTACCAATCTGCTGCGGCAGATCCATGCGTAATAAAGATTCTGCCCGGCGGGGCTGCGAAGCTTGAACAAAATTGCGCAAGCCATAGCGACGCATATGCCATTCACAATGTTTGTACAACCGCCACAATTTCCAGAAATTCCATTCCCTTCCTGAAGTATGCGGGCTAAGGTTGATTCCACAGGCTGCATTAGGATAGATTTGATTATTCGAAAAATAAGCAGGTTCATAAGTGTGATCTCCGGGTATCAGCAAATTTCTGGTCATCCGAAATGGGATCACAACGCACAGAGGCCAAATTCAGGGGGATAAAACATGGCAGAAATGCATTTCGCAACGATTTGGGAACAGATCGCAGACCAGCAGCCGGACGCTCCGGCGGTTATCTGCAAGGATGTGACACGAACCTGGAAGGAATACGAAAATCGGGCAGCATGCGTTGCTGCATTTCTGCATAGTCAGGGATTAAAACCGGATGCAAAGATCGGTCTCTATCTTCATAACGGCAATGAATACCTTGAAGCGCAATTTGGCATCATGAAGATGCGGGGTGTAACCATCAACGTTAATTACAGATACCATGAGGAAGAATTGGTCTATCTGCTGGAAAATGCTGATTGCGAAGCCCTGGTTTACCAGGCCTGTTATGCTGACAGAGTCGCTGCAATTCGTGATCGACTTCCTGCTATCAAGACGTTTATCAGAATTGAAGATGGCACCGGAGAATCTGGACAAGGCGATTTCGAATACGAGCGTGTGATTGCAGATACAGTACCGATGCCGCGGATTGAACGCTCTGAAGATGATCTGTATATGCTGTATACAGGTGGGACCACGGGTATGCCGAAAGGAGTCATGTATTCAGCCGGTCAAATGTCGGTTGGTCTGACTATGGGATGGGTTTTGCTGGGTGGTCTTGAGGAACCACCGGCGACACCGGAAGCGCTGGGATCAGCCTCCGCTGCTTTGTACGAGTCAGGGAATCAGGTAATCAGTTTAGCTGGTTGCCCACTCATGCACGGTACAGGTATGTGGATAGGTTCCCTTATTCCACATATGATGGGCGGAGCCGTTGTCACTATCCCGGAACTGGGCTTGAATCCTGAATTGATCTGGAAAGAGGTCACTCGAAACAAGGTGTCCTTTTTGGTGATTGTTGGTGATGCGTTTGCCAAACCCCTGCTTGCAGAACTTGACAAGGCAAAATCAGAGGGCTCTCCGCATGACATAAGCCGTCTAAAAGCGATGATGTCTTCCGGTGTGATGTGGTCGTCTGAAGTGAAGGAAGGACTGTTAGACCATCAGGACATGATTTTAATTGATGCCATGGGTTCCACAGAGGGATCTATGGGGACGTCTGTGGCGGCACGGGGAGCGGTGAGCGAAACCGCAAAATTTGAAACAGGGGAGGGTGTCAAGGTCTTCAATGAAGATGATAAGGAAGTCACTCCAGGTTCCGGGGAAATGGGTATGATAGGTACAGCAGGCAATGTACCTTTGGGTTACTACAAAGACGCGGAGAAATCCGCAGCCACCTTTCGTGAGATCGATGGTGTCCGCTATAGCTTTCCCGGTGATTATGCAACCGTAGAAGCTGACGGCAGCATTACGCTACTGGGGCGGGGTTCGAACTGTATAAATACCGCCGGTGAGAAGGTCTTTCCCGAAGAGGTGGAGGAAGCAGTCAAACGGCATCCAGCCATTTTTGATTGCCTGGTAGTGGGTTTGCCGGATGAGAGATTCGGACAAAAAGTGGTCGCTGTAGCTTCCACCAGGGAAGGCCACGATGTTGAAGAAGCAGCGCTTATCGAGACAACCCGTCAGCATCTGGCAGGATTCAAACTACCGAAAAAGGTATTTTTTGTGGCCCACGTTGAACGTGCGCCAAATGGCAAAGCGGACTATGCATGGGCGCAACAAATGGCTGAACAGTTGTCAGCCTCCTGGGAGGCTGATCTTGTTTAGCTGTTAAAACCGGATCCCATGAGCAGATGCATAGGCGAACTCACCAATGGCTGAACAACTCAATTGCCTGGTGAAAATCCGTTACAATCTGTGCCGCAGCGTCAAGATCTCCGGGGTTAACATGGGGGCTGTCAATGGCGACAACAGTCATGTTTGCAGCTATTCCTGCCCTGATACCGTTGGGGGAATCTTCAAAAACGATACATGAAATCGGTTCCACAGCCATAGCTTCTGCACATAACAGGAAAATATCGGGTGCTGGTTTCGAGTTTTTCAGTTTCGAATCGTCGCCGCAACAGACATGGTCAAAGCAGGCATACCAACTGTACCCGGTCAGTTTGATGTTGCAGACATTTCTGTCCGAACTGGTCGCCAACCCCATGGGTATTTGACGCTGACTCAGCATGTTGATGAATTCTCCTGCTCCTGGAATTTCTGGTGCTGCAACAAACAACTTGATCAATATAGCGGCTCTTTGATCAAGGAACTCATCGACAGTTAATGGCAAATCCAGTTCATCAATGACCTTGGCAGCACCGACTCTCGAATCGCCCCCCATAATTTTTCTCTTCAGTGAGCGATCGAACCTTTTACCAAAAGGTGCAATAACCCGTTGGGTTGCTTTTGTGTAGAGGGGTTCGGTATCCAGCAGTGTTCCATCCAGATCGAAAATTACAGCGTTGGGTCTTGGCAGCATAGTTTGATATTCGGGAATGGTAAATTCTCACCTCGCCGGTTGTTGTCTGGTGGCAAGGAAGTCGGTTGATCGTAAGGAAGCTCTGATGGCGACAGGAGACTTCCCTCAGAGAGAATCGTCGCAGGTGAAGTCTGCTGCCAGTTTCTCCAACACTTCATGGGGAATGACACCTTCGCTCCTGTTGATCGTCTGCTCGGCTTCATCTGCCAATGTCATGAGCTTAAATAGAGACATCGGATTCAGTTCAAAATGGTGACTCTTCTCGATCACTATGTGAGTTAGAAGAAAAGACAGCGCTTCCTGTTTTGTCATAGCAAAAACCACGTCACTTGTTTATCCTATGATAATCAAAATGGCGCCAAATGAGCAGGTTTATCCGAGCTGATGGATCCAGAAGCGCGACAAAAAGCTGGAATTGAATGCCGGGGGGGTGAAAAACCGGCAAAAACATTGCAACTATGAATATTCATATAAAAGTCAGTCTATTAGGGAGTATTATTCATGTGATTTGCCAATAATATCCATGAGATACCGCTATATGAGACGTACTTTTTAGCAGAAATTGATAGATATTGGATCTCGATATACAAGGTATGATGTGAAAGTTGCAATTATAAGGAGCGAACCCATGCACAAGGTGGTCTATGCAGAGCGTCGTTCCGGCATTGATCGTCGTAATGAATCAAGAAGGAGTGTCGGGCGATTTTTTCGTGAATGTCTGAAGCCTGCCACTTATAGAAGGCGCAAAACACGAAGATCTTTTTACATTCGTAGCGATACCTACGTCGTATATGAGCAAGGCTATTAGAAACCAGAATCTGCCTTTCACCGTTGCAGGCCAAAAACGGTGAGAGGCAGAAATGTTTCGAGTCATACCCCATCGCAAAAGATTCAAGCTGCCTGAATTCCAATACGAAATACCAGGAGAACTTCTGGCCACCCCTTAAGACCAGGGATATTACAGCGGAAATATCTCTGCCATGATATTGTTGTAAAAATTTCAGTCCTGGAGTGACACTTGCCCCACCAGATGTTTGATACAGAACTCTGGCTGAGTTTGGTGGTCTGTATCAATGACGCAGAAAATGATGGGCTTTTTTGCGTTGGCACTCGGGCGGGTTGCCTGGCAACGCAGGATAATTATAATTGGCTTTTTTTTGTCTCCTCATTGGAGAGCTATTTTAGGAAGCTCTGATTAATCAGAGCTTCCTTTTATCTCATTTCCTTGTATTTAACTTATTGGTGATGGTGAAATTCGGAATGATTGAAGTAAAGAATATTTCCAAGGATTTCGATGGTCTTCGGGCAGTCGATGACATAACGTTTACCGTAACGGCAGGAGAGATACTCGGGTTCCTCGGACCGAATGGTGCGGGAAAGTCGACGACCATGAAGATGATTACCGGTTTCCTGGTGTCTGATACCGGATCAATTACAGTATGTGGCCATGATCTGGCGACAGATGTGCTTGCAGCGCAAAAACTTATCGGTTACCTGCCAGAGGGTGCTCCCTGCTATGAAGACATGACACCGCGGAAATTTCTCAACTTTATTGCCGAGGTGCGGGGGTTTCACAACCAGGAAAAACGCCAGCGCGTCGACGCTGTAGTAAAAGAGATGGCGCTGCAATCGGTAGAGAATCAGCACATTGAAACCTTGTCAAAAGGATTCAAGAGGCGGGTGGGACTTGCCCAGGCTATTCTACATGATCCAGAAGTGTTGATTCTTGATGAACCGACTGATGGCCTGGACCCCAATCAGAAGCATCATGTTCGAGAGATGATTCGGGGTTTGTCAAAGGACAAGATTGTCATCATTTCCACCCACATACTGGAAGAGGTAACGGCCGTTTGTACCAGAGTGATGATCATCGACGAGGGTCGAATTGTCACGGACTGTACCCCTCAAGAGTTGGAAGCGGAATCGAAGTATCACCATGCAGTGACAGTTGAATTGGATGTCTCCCCTGCACTGGAGGCCAAGTTTCTTGCCATACCCGGTGTTGACAGCGTCGTAACAGACGATCCTGGCAAGCGGATAACGATATTTCCCAGAGATGGTCAGTCGATTATCAAATCGGTGAGTGATCTGATCCATGCTGAAGATTTATCCATAGGCGGCTTGCATGTTGAGCGAGGTCGTCTGGATGAGGTGTTTCGATCAATTACTACCAGGGGTTTGTGATGGCAATGATGAGAGTTATTTTTAAGAGAGAGTTACTTAGCTACTTCTCTACGCCGCTGGCGTATGTGTTTATTGTGATCTTTCTAATGCTATCCGGTGTGTTCACGTTTTATCTGGGGAATTTTTATGAGCGTGATCAAGCGGATCTGATGCCCTTTTTCAATTTTCATCCGTGGCTCTATCTCTTTCTTGTGCCAGCAATCTCCATGCGTCTTTGGTCGGAAGAAAGGAAGTCAGGCTCCATCGAATTGTTGATGACACTGCCAATTACCAAGCTCGATGCGGTTCTTGGAAAATTCCTGGCCGCCTGGGTTTTCCTGGGAATTGCACTTGGCTTGACATTCCCCATGTGGATCACGGTGAATTATCTCGGTGACCCGGATAATGGTGTAATTGTCACCAGCTACTGTGGCAGTTGGCTTATGGCTGGTGCCTTTCTGGCAATTGGGTCCTGCATGTCCGCGTTGTGCAAAAGCCAGGTGATCGCCTTCATTCTCGGGGTTGTCATCTGCTTTATGTTTATACTCAGCGGCTTCCCGATGGTATTGAATATGTTCAGGGGGTGGGCACCTATGGCAGCGGTGGATTTGATTGCTTCTCTCAGCTTCTTAACCCATTTTGCGTCGGTGTCGAAAGGGGTGCTTGGTCTAAGAGATATATTGTACTTTGTCTCATTTATATGCGTGTGGCTTGCTGCCACAACGATCATCATTAACTTGAAACAGGCAGACTAGGAGACCGGAAATGAATCGAATTATTTATTCAGGTACCGGACTTGCATTACTCTTGTGTGCGTTTCTTGTATTTACTGTCCTCAACAATCTGTTGTTCTCCAGCCTGCGTTTGGATTTAACTGAAAATAAACTCTACACCTTGTCCAGTGGTTCCAGACAAATCATCGAATCTATCGATGAGCCGATAAATATCTATTTCTTTTTCTCGGAAAAAGCGAGTGCAGATCTTACGGGACTCAGAACCTATGCAAAGCGAGTGGAGGAACTGCTGCAAGAGTATGAATTTTATGCCGACGGTAAGATTCTGTTACATCTTGTTAATCCGGAACCTTTTTCTGAAGCAGAAGACCAGGCAGCCGAATTTGGCTTGCAGAGCGTCCCCGTAAACAACGCCGGGGAAGAATTATATTTTGGTCTGACCGGTACTAACGCGTTGGATGATGTGGCGACGATAGAATTCTTTCAGCCGGACAAGGAAGAGTTCCTTGAGTATGAGATAAGCAAATTACTGTACAACCTCACCTCGCCGGTGAAACCTGTCATTGGATTAATGTCTGGCCTGAAAATTCGGGGGGATATGGACATGAGAACGTTCCAGTCCACGCCGCCCTGGGTGGTCATGTCCCAGATTGAACAGCTGTTTGAAGTAAGAGATGTGGATCTAACCGTAACGGAAATTCCAGTTGATATCAGCATATTGATGATGGTACATCCAAAATCATTGGCGGAATCAACACTAAGGGCTGTCGATCAGTTCGTACTTGGCGGTGGTCGATTGGTAGTATTTATTGATCCACTGGCAGAGATGGACAGACCCCAAAATAATCCGATGATGTTTCCGGAACCCGCTTCCCAGGTGTCTGAACTGAATCAGCTGTTGTCCGCATGGGGTCTCACCATGAGAGAAAATAGTATTCTCGGAGATGCCCAGGCCGCCTTAACCGTGAGTGCGGGTGCCAGTGGTGGCACCATTCGGCATCTGGCGATACTGGGTATGAGCGAAGCAAATCTATCGCAGCAAGAACTGATTACGGCGTCTTTGGAGACCATCAATGTAGCAACTGCGGGTATCCTCGATGAAATTGAGGACCGCACAACGACCATCTCTCCGCTGATCTATTCAAGTACCTATGCAATGCCCATGGATGCAACTCAATTTCAGTTTTTAATGGATCCGGCGGACTTGCTGAAAGGGTTTAATGCAACAGGTGAGACTTACCTGGTAGCAGCCAGAATATCCGGACCGGCCAATACAGCTTTCCCGGACGATGGCAGTGAAGAATCCGAACAGAATACCCGTCTGCTGAACTCGGATAACATAAATGTCATTGTGTTTGCAGATACCGATTTGCTCGCTGATCGGATGTGGGTTCAGGTCCAGAATTTCTTTGGTCAACGGATCGCCACACCCTGGGCTAACAATGGGGATCTGGTCATCAACCTGCTGGACAACTTCGGGGGAAGCGCCGCGTTAATAGGGGTGCGAAGTCGCGGCCGATTTACACGACCGTTTGAGGTGGTGCAAAATCTGCGTCGGGAAGCGGAATCTCGAAATTTGGAAAAAGCCAATGAATTGCAGATGAGATTGACGGAAACGGAGCAGAAATTGTCAGAACTGGAGGAAAACCGTAAGGAAAAGAGTCTGATAACACTGAGTCCGGAACAGGCACAGGCGATTAACGAATTTCAGGAGCAGAAGCTGGAAATTAGAAAACAGCTAAGAGAAGTTCGTCATCAGCTTGACAAGGACATCGAAGATCTTGGGTCAACATTGAAGTTTATCAATATCGCATTGATACCAATATTGCTAACCATCGCTCTTTTGGTGCTCAATTTCGTCGCCCGTTCTGCAAGAAATAGTCGTTCCTAAGGGATTTGTAAAATGAATAACAAGATGACACAGGTGTTGTTGCTAGCCATCGTCATAATGCTAGCCATGGTCTACCTGGTTAAAGATACAGACAACGAATCAGATTCGCAAATAGGTCAAAATCTGTATCCTGATCTCCAGGATCAGCTCTCCTCTGTGGATAGAATCAGCATCGATTCTGGTGACAATCTGGCCACGATAGTAAAGTCGGAGGGAATATGGCAGGTAAGCAATCGACTTGGTTATCCGGCCAGTTTTGAAATGCTGAGTAATTTTCTGGATAGTCTGCAGTCCGCAAAATATCTGGAGAAAAAGACCTCTAGACCTGAAAATCATGCACGCCTGGGATTGTTAGATCCTGCTGTTGAAAACAGCGAATCCAGAGGCGTGAAAGTGTTTTCAGGTGACCAGCAGCTTGCTTCGTTGATTGTAGGGAATTCCTCTTCTCACCTGGGTGGCACCTATTTCAGGTTCACAAACGACGATCAGGTATGGTTGATGGATCAAACCCTGGGAGCTGTTGCTGATCCTGCAGCCTGGCTGGAGCCAATAATAATCGATATCCCGGAAGAAGATATCGTGAAAGTCGTTCAGAGCAGTGCTGCCGGAGATGTCATAACGGTTGTCAGAGAGGCAGATGTCACGTCCAACTTCATACCGGAAATTATCCCCGCCGGTAAGAAACTGAAGTATGCAACAGTTGCTAATCAGTTGGGTAGATCGCTGGTAAATGTAAACCTGGACGATATCAGGGTCGAAGGTGATCTTGACTGGTCTGGTGCAAACAAGACCGAGTTTTTTGGCAACAGGAATCTGCACATAACAGTTTTGTCAAAGGAGTTTGCAGGGAACTACTACCTTGGATTTTCAAGTCGCGGCCTGGATGAAAAAGAATCGACGGAATATGCGTCGGAACTGGCGGCGAAATTGTCACCATGGGTGTTTCAGGTGAGTGAATATACATACGAGGATTTCGCCAAAACCGGCACGGATCTCTTCGAAGATGAGGCGAGTGACAAGGGTGACGAGAGTGGACAATAGAAATATGGGGCAAGTTGATGAGTAACTATGAATTTATCGAGGTGGAACGGAACGAGCATGTCACAACTGTATTTCTCAATAGACCAAAACAAGCCAATGCATTGCATGGCCCGATTATGTCTGAGCTCGAGCAGGTATCGCACTCGTTTTTGGATGATGAGCAAACCAGGGTAGTAATCTTTGCTGGCCGTGGGAAGCACTTTAGTGCGGGTGCGGACCTGAAACAAAAACCCGCTAGTCAAAAGGTATCGATGTTAATGCGCAGACGTCATACTGGTCTGGGCGCCAGGATGATAAGGGCGATTCACGGCATCAACCAGGTGACTATCGCAGCGGTGCAGATGATTAAACAGAGCATCAATATGGTTAGCTCCGCATTGGATCAGGCTGTCATGCATATGGACACGGATCAGAACATGCTAACGGCAGGGACCAAAGACCGTGCGGAGGGAATAGATGCTTATTTCAACAAACGCATACCGAAATTTACTGGTGATTGATCGCTAGCGCGAAATTTGACTTGCTTCTCGCCATTTTGCGGTGCAAAAGACTGCCAGCGTCGAATGTTCGCTAGCGCGAAATTTGACTATCATCCCGTTTCGAGCACGGCCACAATTTG
>JASJXV010000096.1 GCA_030123805.1 Gammaproteobacteria bacterium | reverse complement strand
CAATAAAATGTGCGCATGCAGGAGCAGCAATATGTCCTTCAACGGTTTAGGGATGAATATGGGTAACCTCTCCCGTCTCTCTACGGCCCAGAGTCGGTCCATCAGTCCAGAAAATTTCGACGGTGCAAAGGGTCGGGGCGGCATGGCCACCGAAGGCACGGGCGCAGAACCTGCTCGGGATCTTGGTCGGGGCTGGAAGCTGTCTCCTTCCGTGAGGATTGCATCCGGAGCCACATTCACTTTGGCAGATATTGAGGATTCAGGTGCAATTCAACAGATCTGGATGACGCCAACTGGCAACTGGCGTCACAGTATCCTCCGGATCTACTGGGACAACCAGACAGCGCCATCTGTTGAATGCCCGGTGGGGGATTTCTTTGCCATGGGTTGGGGCAAGTTTGCCCAACTGTCTTCGCTGCCTGTCTGTGTTAATCCGGGTAGCGCCTTTAATTGCTACTGGGAGATGCCATTTCGCAAACGATGCCGGATTACGCTGACAAACATTGCAGCCGAGCAGATGACATTGTATTACCAGATAAACTACACCTTGACTAAAGTACCCGATGACTGCGCATACTTTCATGCGCAATTTCGACGCGTCAATCCCCTGCCGTACAAAGAGGTTTACACCATCGTTGAAGACATCAAGGGCCAGGGACAATATGTGGGTACCTATATGGCCTGGGGCTCTAACAACCGGGGCTGGTGGGGCGAAGGCGAGATCAAGTTCTTCATGGACGGAGATACTGAATTTCCAACCATTTGCGGCACTGGCACCGAAGACTATTTCTGCGGTTCCTACAACTTTGACCTCGGCAAGGAATTGGGTGGCTACACCCCCTTTACGACTGATCAGGCAGGATTGCATCAGGTAATCAGGCCTGACGGCCGCTACAGCAGCCAGCAACGATTCGGCATGTATCGCTGGCATGTATCGGACCCGGTACGATTCCAAAGTGATCTGGCCGTCACCATGCAGGCACTGGGCTGGCAATCGGGTGGCAGATATCTGCCGCTGCAGGATGATATTGCCTCCGTCGCTTTCTGGTACCAGACTCTGCCTACAGCACCATTTCCATCCCTGCCGGATAAGGATTATCTGGAAGTTAATTGAGCATGCCTTGAAAGGCGTCGGTGATGGTATATAGTTTCGGCGCTGAAAATCAGCAGCGCCAGCCAGATACACGAGAAGGTAACAATCCGGTCAATACCAAAGGGTTCGCCATACCACCCTACAGCGATGATCAGGCTGATAGTCGGTGCGATATACTGAAACATACCCGCTGCCGTCAGGGAGAGCCGGGTGATAGCTGCGGCAAAACACAGCAGCGGAAACGAGGTTACGAAGCCTGAGGTCATCAGTAACAGGTCCGTGGTCAAATCGACGGATGCAAACTGCAAATTTTCCTTCACCGCCAGCCAACCCAGATAAAGTATCGCTAAAGGGCAGACAATCAAGGTTTCCAGCATCAGGCCGGTCAGCGCTGGCAGCGCCAGATTTTTTCTGACCAGACCATAGAACCCAAAACTGAACGCCAATGACAATGCGATGATCGGCAGTCTGTCGTAGTACAACAACTGATAAGCAATACCTGCTGCAGTTATACTCACGGCCAGCCATTGCAGCGGCCTTAAGCGTTCCTGCAGAAAGATCATTCCCAGCAGCACACTCACCAGCGGATTAATGAAGTAACCCAGACTGGTTTCCACAATATTGTTGTTCAGCACGGCATAGATGAATAACAGCCAGTTGATACTCAGCAGACACGCAGTCACCACCAGGGTCAGCAACTGACGGCGACTGACCCTGAGCGTTGCCCAGGATCGCGTCATTGAGATTATGGCGCTCAGCAGGACCACCGACCAGATCACCCGGTGAGACACTATTTCCAACGGCGACACGTGGCTGATCCACTTGAAGTACACCGGAACAACTCCCCAGAAGAGAAACGCAGCGGTGGCAAAGTAGGCACCCTGAACAGTTTTCTTTTCGAACATAGTGCTACCCGCTACGATCCTGGAATCCGCACAAGAACCGGTTAATTTTGCTTATCCTCGCCAGCGGTCAGTCCAACAAACCCTGCAACAGTGACCTCGACAACTTGCATTGCAACCGCGAACTGTCCCGGTGGCGTCATGAGATTGACATCGATATCCGGGTTGGCAAGAATCTCAGCCAGCGTGGATATCTGCACGCCTGGACACTCATCCACCCTGAACAATGCGAAATATAACACCTGCTCAAAAAAAGGGTGCACGAATAGATCATGTTCGGTTTCAGGGACCGGAAAAACCTTGAGACTATCTATAATAGAGCCATGTCTATGCGACGTTTCCACATCCACGGTCGGTTCCGGTGCACCACCGGCACCCCGACCGGAGCATTGGGGTGTAGAGATCTAGTGGTCGAATGGCGGGTATCCTACATTTTTGCTTGCACTTTTGCTGCATTTTCCTGTTGAGGACCGGTATGATGCTCGGCGATGAGCCAGTCTGGAAGATCCGCAAACATATCCGGAAGAACACCAGGTTGCGCCACGTCTATGAGGGCAAATAGCGAAGCGAGCGCGCGCTGGAGAAGATGGTGTGCGCCTCACTCGACTCCGGTCACATGATCATTGGCTGGGCGCTGACCGCCTTTGGTTGCCCTATCCGAGGCGATATCGAGTAGGACAAGACAGAAGGCATCGTCGAGACGCACGCCTGGATACTATTAGTTGATCCGCATTCTAAGCCTAAAGCCCAGGGTCCGTGGTCGATTGGTGGTGATCCGCTGGTCATACGAGCCTGTATTGATGAAGATCTCTGCACGTTCGTCGAAGATGTTGGTGCCAAACAGTTCCGCACTGTATTTACCTTCGGCAAACTCCCAGCCGACCCGGACATCGACAATGTCGTAGGAATCCTGGCGCTCCGGGATCGCCGCTGCCTGGAATGGTTCTTTTATGAGCAGATTCCACATCTCATCCGTGTGGGAGTAAGTCACCTGGACGTAGCCATTCACCGATTCGGATTGCGCCCACTCGTAGCGAGCATTGGCCATATACTTCCATTCAGGTACATATGGCAGTTCCCTGCCTTTTTCAGCCCAGACCACGCTTGGATCCACTGTGGAGTTGAAGTCCTTAGCCAGCTCTGATTTGTTGTAGGTCGCCGATGCGCTGACGGTGAAGTTGGGCGTCACGACTGCTTGAATCTCGGTCTCAAATCCTGTCACCTCGGCATCACCGGCATTGGCTCGAAAGATCAGCGGCGAGATCAAGAGATCATAAATGGAGGTCTGAAAATTCGTCCACTCCATGTAGTAAACGGCGCCGTTGAAGGTGACGCGTCCGTCAGCAAGCCTTGACTTCCAGCCGATTTCATAAGAATCGAGCACATCCGGATCATAGATCTCCGGTACATTAGGGTTGGTGGCACCCTCAACGTTGCCGCCACCTGGACGGAATCCTTCGGCGTAAGTGAAATAGCTCATGAAGTCGTCTGTCACACGATAGGTGAGGTTAAACTTGTAGAGAGTGTCATCCGTGCTGCCGCTACTGCCTGAGCCACCAGCTTTCGAGTCATAGAAGTAACCCGCCCAGCCACCGCCTGGGCTCGAAAATTCGGAATCGAACATGCGTGCACCAAAAGTTACTGACAGCTGATCGGTAAAAGCGTAGGTGAGTTCGCCGAAACCCGCCAGTTGCTCCCACTCCGATTTCCAGGCAGCGCTCCACCATTCGCGTGGCAGCGGGTCGCCGTCATAGATCGAAATGTAATAGGCGCCGGGAACACCCTCGTGTTGGATCTCTGGCATGTCCCAGAAGATAAAGTTGTCACTTTCATTCTTCTCGTAATAAACACCCACGATCCAACTCAGGGGACCTTCCCCATTTGAAGTGAGCCTGATCTCGTGAGACCAGCGCTCAGACTCGTAATCCCCCTCGAAGAACATACTGGGATCGTTACAGCCAACATTGCCATACCAGTAGTAGTCATCACAGGCAAATTGCTGGATCCAACCACCCCATGAGGCATACTCGACATAATCGGAATAGTCGGAAGTCACCTGACGGTCACGATCAAAGTAGGCCCCGGCATAGACGATGTCACCGATGCCGACGTCTCCTTCTACTGTCAGAGATATCTGATTGTAGGTGAGTTCGCCGAATTCAGGCCCGAACCGTGCCACCTTGAGATCGCCGAAGCGGCGGGGATCGTGATCCCAGGCGCCGTCTGTTTTGCTCTTCTGGTGGAAACCGGCCAGCGTGCCCTGCCAGCGATCTCCGAGCGCGGTGCGCACCGAGCCCCGAACACCCACTGTCCTCTCTTCGTTGTAAGCGTCTTTGGCGATGTCGGCATTGGATACAGTGACGCCGTTGCTGTAAGTCCGACTGGTGCTGACGTTGTTAACGAAGCCTTTGGATTCGTCGTACCAGCCCACCAGTCGGACCGCGGTAACATCCCCGAGCGGTATGTTGACGAAACCCTCAGCACTCCGAATATCATCACCCCCGTCAATGAACCCGCCGGAAATGTCCGCACCGGCACTGAAGGCTTCCGGGTCAGGTTTGTTGGTGATGATGCGCACTGTGCCCGACGTAGAGCTGGCGCCATAGTAGGTTCCCTGGGGACCGTTTAGTACCTCAATCCTTTCAATATCGTAGATATGCAGATCGGCGATACCACCAGCATAGGTCAGCGGCTGCTCATCGAGATACAAAGTTGCCGTGGCGGCGGTGGAGCGATTGGGGTTACTGCCATCTGCGATGCCCCGGATAAACATCATCTGCGTACCGGGTCCGGCACTGATAAAAGAAATCGATGGGGAGAGCATCGCGAAATCCTCAAACCGTTGGATATCCAGCTTGTCGATTTTATCGGCAGTGAAGGCCTGAATCGATATGGGGACATCTTGCAGGTTGTCAGAGCGCTTGCGGGCCGTGACGATAATCTCCTCTATGATCCTGTCTTCAGCCAGGACCGGCACTTGAACTGCCGTGCCGGATGCGATTGCGATTGCCGTGGCAATTGCTGTCTTTTTAAGAATGACCGGTGTTGTTTGTGTTTCCCGGGATCCAGGTGTCATGGTCGTCTCCCTTACACTGTAATTTTTTTTGGCTGCTCTCTACAAAAAGTATGGCAATGAGTGCCTCAACACAATATACGATGGAATGTCCCAGAATTAGTATAGATAATATCTCATCGGTGGGTGAGTATATTTCATCGATTTTCTTCACTTGAGACGTTTGCTGAAGCTGACCCCGGAAATTGCCAACTCAAGTCTTATAGGTGGTCAAAGCTGAGCCAAGTGCTTGTTCGAGGGGCGCCAGAGATTTCTCGAAATGCCGCCAGTGTTCGATGCTGTTCCGATAAATGGGTTGACGTACCTGCTCAGCACTCGCCGTGCGCACTGCGCGTTCAGTTTCGTAGAACCTTAGACAGGCTGCTTCGAACTTGAGACCGCAGTGATCCAGGAGCCTGCGAATTTGGGTCTCCGTGTCGTCGACTATATCTTCGTAAAGCACCCTCAGGACACTGCCAGGCATCACTTCATCCCAATGACGCATGATCGTGAGGTAGTCGTTGTAGAAGCCCCCCAGCGTCGTGAGGTCATAGCTGAAAGTTTGTCCTCGGGCAAAGTTCTGTTTGAATATCGAGAAGCAGCAATCCATGGGATGACGCCGGGCATCAATAAATACCGCCTGCGGTAACATCATGCGGATAAACCCGATGTGGGAGAAATTGTTGGGCATCTTATCTATAAAGTACGTGGCCGTGCCTCGATAAGGTTTGGTCTCCCGGATAAAACGTGCTCCGAGTTTGGCAAATTCTGTCGCTGAGACTTCTGCCAGTGCTTCAGGATATCTATCGTCCGCGTTGAACTCTCGAACGTAATTCAGAATGTGCGGCAATTCCATCGTCCCTTGTACCCTGGCGTGCGAAGCGAGTATCTGCTCGAGTAGCGTCGATCCCGCCCTTGGCATGCCTATGATGAATATGGGTACCACTGGAGAAGTTTGCGATGCGCGTCGGCTGGAGATGAAATCAGCTGTTATCGTCGCCTGAATCCGCTCGCACTTCAGCTTGAACTCGGCACTATTGAACTTTTCATGGTCGTGCTTTATGGCATTTCCCGCGGCGTAATGCTCGAATGCCTTGCCATATTCTTTTCGATCTTCATAGGCTTTACCTAATGCAAAGTTAAACGCTGCGCGATCCGGTGGCGTGACCCGGTCGTCTTCAATGGCGGCGTACACGCGATCGATTTCTTCGTCGCTGAAGGTGTAGTTCTTCAAGTCTGCGAGGCTCCAATAAGCTTCTCCCATCAGCGGATCCATTTTCACGGCACGTCGATACGCTTCTTCCGAGGCCTTACGATCTCCGATAGTCTTAAGAACATGTCCCAGAGACAGCAAGACTCGGGGTTGCTTGGGATTGAGTGCAAGTGATTTTTCAAATGCGCACTTTGCTGCTTTCGGATTCAAGCCCCATGCCTGGACGGTACCCAGCATGGTCCAGCAATCCGGAGTACCTGGTGCAAGCTCTACAGCACGCTCGGCAGCGGCAACAGCCGCCTCGTAATCGGCATGCTGGGAGTGGACACGCGCCATACCACGCCACAGCGAATCCATATTCGGCGCGAATTTCAGACCATGCCTGAGCAACTTCTCAGCATCGTCGATCGCCCCGGCATCGGTAGCGATCGTCGCCAGACCAACGAGTGCATGAATGTGATTAGGATCTTTTTTAAGCACTTCCCGAAACGCCACTTCAGCGTCCCGGCGACGATGGCGACCCAGATGTCTTACCCCCTCCGCAATCTGTGCCCGAAACGGATCTAACTGCGCAGCACGGCGGAATGCGTCTCGCCCGGCTGTCACATCACCGTGCTCAATGAGCGCATCCCCCATCAACTGCCAGGCTTCAGCAATGTTCGGTTTGCGATGGCAAAGATCCTGCAGCAGCTTCACTGCCGCTTGGTGCTGCCCACTCTGGCGATACGCCCGCCCCAGATCGATCGCCGCTTGATCGAAATTGGGTCCGTGTCTTACGGCCAGCGATAGGTGTTCAATCGCACCATCGGTATCGCCATTTGCCAGGTGCAGCGTACCCAACAATCGAAGCGAATTGACCTCGGCCGGATCCTCATCAAGGATCTCTTTGAGTTGTTGGGCGGCAAGATCGGGGCGATTGTCATCAATCAGCGACAATGCATTTTCGAAAGCGTGTCTGATGGAGCCTTGCTCAGCCATGTAGTGAGCCTAATAGAAGGTAAAGCATAAAACAAATCGACCAGGTTTTTCGGGCTTTGCTTATGCTATGTAATAATGTCATTCAGTATGGCAGTTCATTGTTTGACGACTATTGCCTTTTGATGTTCTTTCTGACATTTTTCACCTATCGTTATGCACCAACCAATGACAGGAGCCAGGAAATGAGCGACAGCGTTCTCTACAAGATGCAGGATCACATCGCCACCATCACCCTCAACCGTCCGGAACGACACAATGCCTTGAACGGCGAGGCTTACAATCTGGCAGCGGAAATGTTCAACCGGGCCAATGCCGACAGCAGCGTACGCTGCATCATCTTTACTGGCGCGGGTCGCAGCTTCTGTAGTGGTGACGATGTAGTTGAAATCATGGCATCGGGGGACGGTCTTGAGGGTAGATTGAGTAGGTCGAAGACAGCACAACCGGTGTCCACAACCCCGCCGTTGGCAGTCTCGATGCAAGAGTCCCGTTGTCCGATTATCAATGCTGTCAATGGCGCCGCTGTCGGATTTGGCATGGAGCTGACTCTGCTTTGCGATGTTCGCATCGCATCCGAACGCGCAAGATTCAGCGAGATGTTCATTCGTCGCGGCATTATCGCGACCTTCATCAGTTATGATCTTCTTCCCAATATTGTTGGGCCGGCCAGAGCGGCAGAGATGCTTCTTACCGGAGAGATGATTGATGCGCAACAAGCTCTGGACATTGGCCTGGTATCCAGAGTAACGCCCCATGATAGTTTGATGCAGGAGGCCATAAGCCTGGCTGCAAAAATCGCGGCTAATCCGCCCCTGGCGGTTGAACGGGCAAAACAGGGACTACGCTTGAAACGTGATTACAAGATTGATGAGTTGGGTGCTTATCTCAGTAATAGCCTGCGCGCCTTGTCGGGAACCAAAGACCACAAAGAGAGTGTTGCAGCATTTTTGGAAAAACGTGAAGCTGTCTATAAAGGAGAATAGAAAGCTATCAGGTATTTTTAATGACAGCTCAGAGTTTCCCTAACCGTTAGATTAAGAGAGGCATATCGTGGATAAAATTAATACCGTTCTTGGACCCATTTCAGTATCGGATCTGGGTTTCACTTTAATGCATGAACACATAATGGTCAGCGCGAGTGGTTTATTCGACAGCTATCCGGATTTGTTGGGAGAAGACAGGGAACGAAAGGCCATTGATGCGCTCAAGCGTGCCAAAGCGGAAGGAATCGACACCCTGGTCGACGCAACGACTTTCGATCTTGGACGAAATGCCAGGCTACTGGAGACGGTATCGCGCGAGTCAGGTGTCAACATCATAAACGTCACCGGTTGGTGGCTTGATGTGCCACGTTTCCTTAGCGGCGTCTCGGCCGACCAGATGGCACGCGAATTTATACGCGATGCAGAGGAGGGATTCAGAGGCACCAAAATCAAGGCCGGAATCTTAAAATGCGCCGCTGATTTCGAAGGTGTCACCAAGGATCTGGAAGTCATGACGCGTGCTGTCGCCAGAGCACAGGTCCACACTGGCCTGCCCATCATGGTTCACTCCTATCCTACCGGCAACGTCGCACGTCGCCAAATTGAGATTTTCCGCGAGGAAGGCGTAGACCTTACCCGGGTAAAAATAGATCATTCCAATGATACAACCGACATTGAATATCTGCAGTGGATTCTGGATCAAGGCTGTTTTCTTGGTCTCGACCGTTACCCGGGCCGACTGGTCAGCCCGCATATGCGAACCGTTACTATGAAGAACTTAATTGACGCAGGGTATGCTGATCGGTTGTGCCCATCCCATGACTGCATCTGCCTGGCTGTGTTGAAGGAGAACCCGGATGGCACTATGCCAAATGAGCATGACTTCGCACGACATAATCTCGATCAATATCTGTATATAAAACGTCAGGTGATTCCGGATCTAAAAGAGATGGGCGTTGACGACGCAACCATCCAGACTCTGTTTGTCGATAATCCGCGCCGGTTTTTTCAAGGTGAATAGGAATTTGTAAGCAGATGAATAGACCACGTTTTATACGATCTGGTGATGTAGTTAGTTGCTGCGAACCTTGAAACCGGACAATAACCAATTGGTTCAACAGGATTGTCACAGCAGGACTTCATCTTGATCAGATGTCAAAAACAGATTAACAAACCCCTGGTGCTCCGGTAGCAACGTGGTTTCCGAGAACTCCAACAGTTCATCACAGTGGCTAGGAAGTAACTTATGACCAATGTGATCGATAACATGGATATTGAAATTGAAGGGCCGTATCAACTCGATCAGCTCTCTGGCCGAGCTTCCCGCTTCTAACAATCCCCAGGGCCAGAATTCCAACACCATGTCCAGATGCTCGATATTGTCCTGAATAGTGTGTTTTAGCCCATCGATGACCTGGTATTCTGCTCCCTGAGTATCTATCTTCAGGAAGTCAATGTGTTGCCCGGAAAAAAAATCATCTCCTGCCAAAAGATTTACTTGCTGTGATTGCCTTTTGCCTCTATCAAACAGGCGATGATCACCCAGATTGTCATCAGAAAGAAATAGTTGCGCCGTGCTGTTCCTGTTAGATAGTCCCGCATGGGTTAATGTTACATATGGGCAAGTGGACTGCCCGGTATTTTTTTGCAGCAGCTTAAAATTCTCACGTTCGGGTTCAAACGCAAATATTGTTCCCGTCTCGCCCACAAGCTGAGCCGCGATAACCGTGTAATAACCAATATTCGCCCCCACATCGACAAATACCGAGCCGGGCTTGAGTCGATGCACTAACAACCTGGTTTCGAACGCTTCCCATATACCTGAATTTATCAATTCGGCGGAGACACGATCTTCGCGATCATGTACCTGCATGCTGACGGCACGACTCAAACCATCAATAGTTAATTCCAGTTGCATCAGGTCGGTATTCGGGCAATTCGCAATCGATTAGCATTGGTTACCACTGTTACGGATGACATCGCCATGGCTGCTCCGGCAAATACCGGGCTCAAAAGCAGCTGCGTAAATGGAAACAGCACACCCGCAGCAATGGGGATACACAGGATGTTATACACAAATGCACCCGTTAGATTCTGTTTGATGTTCGCCATGGTCAATTTGGAAATACCAATGGCTTCTACTACCCCAAAAACAGAGTCCCGCATCAGCGCCACATCGGCGGTTTCCAATGCGATATCTGTACCACACCCCATGGCAAACCCGACATCAGCCGCGGCCAGCGCCGGTGCATCATTGATACCATCACCGATCATGCCGACGACTTCCCCCTGCTGCATCAGATCCTGAATTACGGTCGCTTTGTCCCCGGGCAGAACTTCTGCGATGACATCATCCAACGCCAGTTCATCGGCGATGGCGTGAGCGGTGCGCTGGTTATCACCGGTTAACATAATCGTTTTCAGACCCATTGATTTCAGCCTGGCTACGGCTGCCACCGAATCTTCTTTTAGCTGATCTGTAATACCTATCACCGCCACAGTTTTACCTTCCAGCGCCAGATAAACCGGCGTCGCACTCTTTGCTGCCTGCTGCTGCGCTATTTCCCTGAAGTCACCCGGATCGATTTCATGCGATTGGAGTAAGGTCGCATTCCCCAACACCACCTGCCTATCGTGAACATTCCCTGTTACCCCTTCCCCCGGCACGACTGCAAATTGCTGCACCTCTGGTAATTCGATGTTTCTGGCGTGCGCCGCCTCGACAATAGCCACCGCCAGTGGATGCTCGGAAGCCTGCTCTAACCCGGCAGCCAACTCTATGACCGCTTCATCGGAGAGAGTTATCGAATGGATAAAACTGACACTCGGTTTACCCATGGTCAGGGTACCGGTCTTGTCAAATACCACCGCAGTTAATTTACTGGCAGTTTGCAGCGCTTCACCATTGCGAATCAGAACCCCCTGACCCGCCGCTCTGCCAACTCCCACCATAATCGACATGGGTGTAGCCAGCCCCAGCGCGCACGGGCATGCAATGATCAACACCGACATGGTGGTTACCAGCATATAGGATAGTTGCGGTGCCGGTCCGACCAGCCACCAGATAAATGCTGTGAGTGCGGCAATACCCAGCACCAGAGGTACAAATACTGCCGCAATACGATCAGTCAGTCTGCCAATAGCAGGTTTACTATTCTGCGCCTGTCTGACCATCTGTATTATTCTGGCAAGCGCAGTTTCCTTGCCTACTCGAACTGCTTCAATGACTATCGATCCCAGTTGGTTTACTGTCCCCCCGGTTACTGGATCACCTATTGACTTGGACACCGGCATGGCTTCCCCGGTTAGCATCGCTTCATCCACGCTGCTGTTGCCCTCAATCACCTCACCGTCCACCGGAATCTTTTCCCCCGGCTTCACTCTGAGCCTGTCTCCCCTGGATATCTCGGCCAACGGTACAACTATCTCCTTGCCATCGCGGATCACGACAGCTTCCTTGACCTGTAACCCTAGTAGCGCTCTTATGGCCTGCGATGTTTTTCCTCTGGCACGCAGTTCCAATGCACTGCCCAGGTTTACAAATCCAATGATGAGAATGGCTGCCTCAAAATAGACGTGTCGGGAAGCTGGCGGAATTATCTCCGGGAACATGACAATCAGCATTGAGTACAACCAGGCCGCACCGGTGCCTAACGCGATCAGGGTATCCATATTGAAGGTGCCGGATGTGAAAGACTTCAAGGCACCTCGATAGAAGTGACCTCCAGCGACATACATGGTAGTCAACGTCAAAATCCCGACGATCAGCCAGACCAGCATCTGTTCCAAGCCCGGCATTAATCCAGTCATCGAAGCTGCCATCAAGCCGAAACCCAAAGACAGGGCGCCCACAGATTTATACAGCGAACTCTTGAATTCAACAGCAATCAAACGATCCCGCTCTTCGGTATCATCTTCATCTTCAATCAACGCTGCATCATAGCCAGCGGTTTTTACCGATTGAATCAGATCATCGACACTGCCAGAGGTATTCACCAGCGCAGACCGATCCGCAAAATTCACGCTAGCCTGGACCACACCAGGCGTGGCGATGAGAACCTTCTCTACTGTAGTAACACAACTCGCACAGGACATACCGGCAATCGACAGTGGAATCTGAACTGCATCAGCCAGTGGAACAGACTGCTGTACGGCGCTAGCCGCGACTCTTTCAGCAGATTCTTCATGCGCGGCTTCTGACGCGTCTAGTGATTTGTCATCTAACGGCACTGAAAAACCTGCTTCCTCAACAGCGGCTACCAATTCATCCAGAAAGCTTTCACCCTCGATACGCGCCTCACCGGGTTCCAGATTCACTGCCACGCGACTGACACCTGCTACTGCTTCCAGTGCTGCTGTGGCTTTAGCCACACACTTCTGGCAAGACATGCCTTCGATAGGCAGTTGAATATCTCCTGCCAGGGCAATGGCTTGCGCCTTATAGTTGTTAGCTTCGATAGCCGTCTGCAGAGACTTGGATAAAGAATGCGCTGCAGCGGTTACCCTGGCTTGATGCGGCTCCAGTTGCACGTCTGCTTCCAGTACGCCATCGACCTCTTCCAGTGCATTACGCACTTTGGCCACACATTTCTGACAACTCATACCTTCGACATCGAACACATAATTGTAGCGATTCATAGACAATTAGATCTCAAGTATTAATCAATTAAATGCAGCCTAAACCTTGCATCAACTGGAATGTAAAGCTGAAACCTCGCTGATCTATCCAGGTTCCGTAGTCTACAGATGTTCGGAATCAGGTGTCTCTGCATCACATTAACGTGGGTTAGTGAATGAGTCACCCCAATATTTTTAAATATGTTAAGTCAAGATTTGACCCCTTAATCTCAAGGGGAAAAGGTTTGACGATAGGCAATGTCTATTTC
>JASJXV010000095.1 GCA_030123805.1 Gammaproteobacteria bacterium | reverse complement strand
GACGGATGTTGCGCCACCCGCCTGAAATCCTGATTACTACACCTGAAAGTCTCAATTTACTGCTTAGCTCACAGGGCGGCCAGTCGATGTTGCGCTCTGTCAATACCCTGATCCTTGACGAAATCCATAGTATCGTCAGCAACAAGCGTGGCATACATCTCGTTTCCGCCGTATAAAGGCTGGTGCCGCTGGCAGGTGAATTTCAACGTCTGGCACTCTCTGCAACAGTAAAACCCATGCAGATAGTCGCTGAGTTTATTGCCGGTTATAGCCTGGATACAACAAAACCCGACTATGTTGCCAATCCTCAATATTATCCGCGCACTATGGGATTGATTGAATCTGATCAGGATAAGGTTTATCAGGTCCGGATACGTTACCCCACTGAGTCCGCAGAACGAGCTGCAAACGAGAAGATATGGGATTCACTGGTAGAATATTTTTGTAAAAAGATAGATGCTAACAGGTCAACCTTGTTTTTTTACCAACAGCCGTGCTCTGTGTGAAAGACTGACCAGGAAAATTAATGATGCCGCAAACAAAATCGTGGCTTATTCGCACCATGGATCCATGTCACGAGAATTACGTACACTGGTGGAGTCCAAACTTAAAAACGGCGATCTTGCTGCTATCGTTGCTACCAGTTCGTTGGAAATGGGTATCGATATAGGTGATCTGGATGAAGTCGTTTTGATTCAGACTCCGGGCTCAATCTCCTCAGCTATTCAAAGAATCGGACGTGCCGGCCATCAAGTCGGCGAGACGAGCAGAGGCACCATCTACCCTACTCACCCACTGGACTTTCTCGAAGCAGCCGTTCTGGCCAACGCAATCCAAACGAGAGATATCGAAGCTATTTCACCTATCCATTGCGCTTTAGACGTATTGGCCCAAATCATTATTTCCATGACCGGAACTGCAAGCTGGGATATTGATGAACTCTATGTTCAATTGCGAAGAAGTTCTGCCTACCACAATCTCACCAGAACACAATATGATCTTGTTCTGAATATGCTGACCGGTCGTTACGCAGAAAGCAGAATCCGCGAACTGAAACCAAGGGTCGCTATTGACCACCTGGAGAATACCATTCGTGCCAGAACAGGTGCGCTAATGTCACTCTACCTTTCCGGAGGAGTTATTCCTGATCGAGGTTACTTTCAGCTACGTCACAGTGAAAGCAATGCAAGAATAGGTGAACTGGACGAAGAATTTGTCTGGGAAGCCCGGATCGGACAAACATTTAGTCTCGGCACCCAGCACTGGCAGATCACGAAAATAACGCATAATGATGTGTTTGTGATGCCGGGAAGACCGGTGGCATCAGCGCCTCCCTTCTGGAAATCGGAATCGCTAAATCGGGATTTTCATTTCTCTGAATTGATCGGGATATTTCTTGAAGAAGCGGAGCAAAACCTCGATGGCATGAACGAAAAACTGGTTAATGACTTCCACATGGATCAGGAATCAGCCGCACAACTGTCTGCGTTTCTCTCTCGACAGCGTGAACACACTGGTTGCGCTCTGCCAAATCGTCATCATCTGGTCGTGGAAAAAATTGCCTCTGCTCCGGGTAAGGCTGCGGGTAACCAGATCGTATTGCATACCGGTTGGGGTGCTAAGGTCAATCGACCTTACGGCATGGCTCTTGAAGCTGCCTGGCGGAACGAATTCAGCGAGCAACTTGAAATCTACGTCAGTAACGAATGCCTGGTTTTACAATTACCCCATCAGATATCCACGGAAAAATTGCTCAGTCTGGTATCGGCGGAAGGTATTGAATGTCTGCTCAGATCTCGACTGGAAGGATCGGGATTCTTCGGTGCCAGATTCCGCGAGTGTGCTGGCCGAGCGCTACTCTTGAGCAAAGGTAAATTCGGGGAGCGAAAACCTCTCTGGAGTCGACCGGTTACGCTGCTATCCCGCGGCAGCCCACTTGTGGGAGACGGAATATCTTCCCGCCCGAGTCGCCGATTATGCGCAGTCGCATATAGATCTCCTGTTCCAGAGCGGCGACCCATACTGGATTGGCAGCGGACGCGAAAACATCCTGTTCTGTTTTCCCGAGGATCTGGATCTTCTGAGTCAACGAACAGCTGATGCTAGCCTTCTGGAGCTTTTCCCTGATACCCACGGTCGCTATGACCTGACTGCTCTTATGGACAAGTCCGGGTTCGGGGCAGACAAAGTATCTGAACTACTCTGGTCAAACGTCTGGCAGGGAACAGTCACCAACGATTCCTTTATGTCTCTGCGCAAGGGAATCGAAAACAATTTTGCGGTACCCGCCATGACCGACCTTGTTTCGAACCGGCCTCATCGCAGACAGATTCGCCGCGGCAGCTTCTCACGCTGGAAGAATGCGGTGCCATTCTCCGGTCGTTGGTATAAAGTCAACTATCCTGCTGCAGATGATGATCTTCTGGTCAAAGCAGAACACAACAAGGAGAGGATCAGACTTCTGCTGGAGCGATATGGCATATTGTTCAGGGAACTCCTGCACAAGGAGGCGCCGGAGTTCCAGTGGTCCCGGTTATTCCGCTCGCTGCGCATAATGGAATTGTCAGGGGAAGTGCTGGCCGGGTACTTCTTCAAGAACATACCGGGTCCTCAATTTATTTCCCATGCAGATTTCAGGCTATTGCAAAAAGACCCTCCTGAGCAGTTAATTTACTGGCTGAACGCGACCGACCCCATTTCCCTGGCCGGTATTCAGCTAGCAGAGCTCAAGGCCCGATTGCCGCGGAGA
The DNA here is from genome assembly GCA_030123805.1 of Gammaproteobacteria bacterium. Classification (GTDB taxonomy): domain Bacteria; phylum Pseudomonadota; class Gammaproteobacteria; order Pseudomonadales; family Azotimanducaceae; genus JASJXV01. The sequence continues at coordinate 10,398 of JASJXV010000095.1, read as the reverse complement.
ATTGCGTCCAACCACCTTGTATATCACGGTACTAACCTGGTTCTGGTTTCCGAAAAAAACGGCGGCCGCCTGCAGATCGACAAACCTGCGGACGATGCCGATATTCTCAACTATTTCATTAGCCTGAAGCATATGCTGTACCGCAGTTTTAATCCGCTCAGGCAGATCCGAATTGAATTGATTAATGGCGAACCGGCTCGAAACAGCGATTACCTGAATCCTCTGAGTACCGCATTTGAACTGCAAGTAGATCACAAGGAAGTCACCTTACGCCGGTCCTACAAATGACCGTTTCAGATCTCGTCAGTGTCGCTGCTAAATCAGTCCAGACAGCTGCTCCAATGTTGCTTGACTACAACTGCCTACTATAACTAAACTGGCATTCAGTCCAAAAAAAAACAACAAATCAAACTCCTGATCACCAAATTGCGAACCAGTTCACATGCAAGAGGAGGTGCATACCGCAAATATCTGGTCAGCAGAGTAAAAAATGGACTGAGTAGCCTAATAATAGAAATTACACTCCAATATAAGGGGAATATTATGCGCACCCGCTATAAATCATACCTTTCCAGGCTTGCAAGTCCGATTGTCAGCCTTGCCTTGATAAGCCTGGCACCGGCAGCTTTGGCTGCCGACAGCGGACCGGAACTCGAGGAAGTCGTGGTTACCGGTTCAATCATCAGAGGAACACCCATTGATTCCGCTACCAACGTGTCTGTCTTCACGCGTGAATCACTGAACCTGCAAAATACACCGTCGATAGTCGATTTCACCAAAAACCTGAGTTTCAGCTCAGGCGTTGATGGTGATTCCAACCAGTTCCAGTCCAATGCGACAGAGGGAACCGCCAATGTCAACTTGCGCGGCCTTGGAGCACCTCGTAGTCTGGTGCTGATCAATGGCATGCGGCAAGTTGCTGTGCCGGTGCGTTTGCCTGCTGGTCGCTTCGTTGATATCAACAACATCCCCAGCGCAGCCATTGAAAGGATCGAGATTCTCAAAGAGGGTGCTGCGGCAACCTATGGATCAGATGCGATCGGTGGTGTGGTGAACTTTATCACGCGTAAGAACTTTCAGGGTTTTGAAATCCAGGCCGGCTTCACTGACATTGAGGATAGTGATGGTGATGCTAATCTGAGTGCGATTTTCGGCACCCGGATCGGCAATTTTGACTGGGTAACTTCTGTGGGTTATTTCACTCGTAGTGAGCTACACCAGAGAGATCGTGGCTGGTCTGCAAATACTGACGGCAGCGCATTCCCGTTTGGCGGCTATTCGTCCATCGGTAATCCGGGTACTTTTTACCCATTCCTGGATACCAATCCGGATGGCGATGGTTTGGGAATTGACACCATACTCAGTGGTGCTATCGCCGATCCTGGATGTGAGGATGTCGGCAGCATAATCCGAGATAATGTATGCAGGTTCCAGTATACCCAGTTCGACAACCTGGTTGAGGACGAAGAACATTGGCAGATCTTCTCTGAAATTAACGGTGAGATAGGCAATGGAAACAACCTGCATGTGGAATTCTTATATGCAGATACTGAAGTGCCTCATTGGGCAACTTCACCTTCCTATCCACCCCAGTTGCTGATCGACCCGGTGCAGAAAATTACCCCGGATCATCCCGGGTGGGACGGATTCTTCGTTGACACATTTCCGGAGATTATCGCGGCATTACCATTAGAGCCCGATTATTTTATCCTGCGGGGCAGGGTCAGTGGCGCCGGTGCTGCCGGCCCACGAACCGGGTTTCGAGACTATGAGACCTGGCGCCTGGCAGCCAAACTGGATGGAGCCCTCACTGAGGAAATAGATTATCGGATCTCTTTTTCGTATTCACACTCGGAAGGGGGGTTTCAGTCCCAGGACGCGAGTATTGCCAAAACCAAGCTCGCTTTTAATGGCTTTGGTGGTGAAGGATGCGGTGCCGTTCTGGATAACGATGAAAATATAATAACCAATGGCGCAGTACCTGGCCAGGGCTCCTGTGAATGGTTCTCTCCATTCTCCACGGCAATTCAGGCTGGTTATTGGGGACAATTCGTAAATCCCAACTTTGATCCTTCGCAGGAGAACTCCCAGGCCCTGCTGGACTGGATTGATGATGATTGGGATCAGTTTGGTGAAAATGAGCTGATCACATTAGAAGTCGTGTTCCAGCAATCTGTGGACAATATTGACGTTGCCTATGGAGTGCAAGTCAGATATAACGAGGTTGAACAGGATCCGGGCGATTTGAACAATACAGCCATCAATCCTTGCCGTGTCCCTGGTTTCTTTGACTGCGTGAACAAAACCGGATTACACAGCTTCCTCGGTTCATCAACGGCCTACAATTTGGACCAGACCGTATACGCAGGTTTTGCCGAGGCGGCGATCGAACTAGGGGACAATGTGGCAGTGCAGGTGGGTGTTCGCTATGAAAATTACGGTTCTGAGAATGAAACGTTCGACCCGAAATTGTCAATTCAATACCACATCACTGACAACCTGTCGTTCCGTGGCTCGGTACAGACAACGTTCCGTGGACCAACACCGAATGATTTATCGACCGGCTCTGCCACAGCGCTCTCATTCGTTTTACAGACTCTCGCATTTAAGGCAATCGATACCGTGGGTAACCCGGACGTGGTTCCTGAAGAGGCCTTTACGTACAACTTTGGTCTTGTCTACAGTGGCGATAACCTCAATGCGTCAATTGATTACTGGGCCTTCGATTTTGAAAACCCGATAATCGTCGAGTCATTCGGTCAACTCGTCGCCGCCTATGCGGCCGGTGGCACTGCCAAGGAAGCCGTACAAGGCCAGATCACCTGTCAGGGTGGTCTAAGGGACGGATCCTGTACTGCGGCCGGTATCGAGCGCATTCAGGCAAATATCGTCAATGGTCCGCGCACCGAAACTGCGGGCGTTGATATCTTTGCCAATTACACTATGGAGCTAGCAGGTGCAGAGGTCAGTCTGGGCCTGGAAGGTACCTACACGCTGCGTTACGACGTGGATGCCTACATCCTGAATGGCGTGAAAGTTGCCGATGCCTTCGAAGCGGCTGGATTTTACAATTTCGAAAATGGTGTACGTCCAATTCAGGACCTGAAGCTGAGAGCGCATGTTAACGTGGCTTTCCTGGGTGGTCGGCATAACGTGCTGACCTATGTTAACTACGTGTCAGACTATGACGATCGAAGAGCTGCAGTAGTGCCATTTAATGGTGGAACTATTGATAGTCAAACCACTGTCGATATCCACTATACGGCGAATCTCATGGACGACGCTCTGTCTGTCACACTGTCAGCCATTAACGCAACTGATGAGGAACCACCGGTTGCCTATGGTGATCTGATGTATGACGCATACACCCATAATGCCCTGGGAAGGATGTTTAAACTGGGCTTTAGATACGGCTTTTGATTGATTCCCAGGGAATTAATCATTGACCTTTTAATCAGGGCGGCAGCAACGCCGCCCTGTTTATTTCCAGTAGAGAACTGGCCGCAAAGAAGTCACATCACGTCGCGCCTACCTGCATCATTCATAAGATCAATGAGACCACTTCCGGTTTCCCAGGCAACCAAAAACCCTGATAGTATCCATCTTTACCACTGCAACAGGGAGCATTCATGGCGCAAGCTGATCAGGTTGCCATGCGTACAAAGCTGGCTTTTGGAATTGGTGCCACTGGCGAAGCATGCTGTAACTGGATATTCGTTGCGCTGACTTTTTTCTTCTATAACCAGATTCTTGGCTTGTCCGGCACATTGACGGCATTAGCGGTAACTATCGGGATTATCTCCGATGCCATATCCGATCCGCTGATGGGATCTATCTCTGACCGGTTTCGGTCTCGCTGGGGTCGCCGACATCCCTTTATGTTTGCAGCACCAATACCGTTGGTACTCACAATTTACGCTATCTTTCATCCGCCCAGCGACCTTAATTCCTACCAATTGTTCACCTGGTTTGCGTTTTTCACGGTCGCCATGAGGGTCACCCAGACTATATTCGCGGTACCTCACCTGGCGATGGGCGCCGAGTTATCGGATGACTATAACGAACGCTCAAAAATTATGAGCTATAACAACATCTTCACCTATGTGGGCGTCATCGTCATGCATGTGGCGGTCTGGTTCGTGATATTTCCCTCATTCGACAATGGCCGTATGGACCAACAGGCTTACTATCCCATTGTGTTCTTTTGCTGCACCCTGATCATGCTGTGTATTTTTGTAACGGCCTACACGACCATGGATCAGATTCCACGAATGAAACAGGTCCCGGATGATCTGCCGCCGTTCACTGTCTTCGAGTTTTTTTCAGAAGTGTGGTCTGCGATCAGTAACCGCCATTATATGTTCCTGTTGCTTGGGTTCTTCTTTCTATCCGTAATGATCGGTACCCACGAAACCCTGGGACTCTATATGAGCACCTTCTACTGGGAATTTACCGACTACCAGATCGGCTGGTTGATTTTAAACAATGTGTTCGGCTATACCATTGGATTCATTGTTGCTGCACGGCTGCACTTTCGATTCGACAAACGCGCATCCATTGTCGCATCCGCGGTTGGTTTAAGCGTGTTCTGGTCCGCTGCTGTCACGCTGCGCTTGTTTGACCTGGCGCCAGCCAATACAACCTGGCAACTGGTGGCATTTATTATTTTCCTGGGTACATTTTCTTCTGCCAGCGGGTCTATCCTGAACATCAGCGTCATGTCCGCTCTGGCAGACATCGCGGACGAACACGAGTTGAAAACCGGACGGCGTCAGGAGGGTATCTTTTTTGCTGCACGAACATTTTTTGCAAAAAGCACCAATGGTGTCGGGCATATTGTTGCGGGAATAGCGCTGGACCTGATTGATTTTCCATCCCATGCGGTGGCCGGTGAAGTGGATCCGGACAAGATATTTGCTCTGGGCATCATCGATGGTCCATTTACCCTGGCATGGGGTCTGATCGCTGCCTGTTTTTATTCGGGCTATCGCATTAACAAGAAGTATCATGAAGAGATTCAAAGTCAATTGGCTGAGCGGAAACTGGTGGCGGCGCAGACTTAACTAGTTCTTGTCCGTATTCGAAGCCCGAGGTGGTTATTTCCAAACAATTGCTTCATGTGTCTAACTATTTCAAAGTGTGGTGAATACTGGTCGAATTTGCGAGAGCCCGACAGGAAATAACTATATGAAAACAGCCCTGATTACGCACCCTGACTGCGAAAATCATGAGCTTGCCGGTCACCCGGAAAGACCGGAACGCCTGCGGGCTGTGATGCGCTATCTTGCCGAATCGGGCCTTGCATCTGAACTCGACACCATCGCTGCGGAAGAAATTACCCCATCACGCCTCAATCGCACCCATTCAACCACCTATATCGAAATGGTCGAACGGGCTGCTCCTGCTGAGGGGAAGATAGTCCGTCTTGACCCTGACACCTATATGAACAGTGGGAGCCTGAGGGCAGCCAGACTGGCTGCAGGCGCGTGTATACAGGCAGTCGATCAGGTTTTGCTGGGGCATGCAGACAATGCTTTCTGCGCTGTCCGACCCCCCGGTCACCACGCCGAGGTCGCCACCGCTATGGGATTCTGCATCTTCAACAATATTGCTATTGCGGCTGAACATGCGTTGCAACACGAACGGATAGAACGCGTGGCAATTCTTGACTTCGATGTGCATCACTGCAATGGCACAGTGGATATATTCCGGGACAGGGAAGAGGTACTGGTGTGCTCAAGTTTCCAGGATCCGTTCTATCCCAATCGCTACAATGACTTCAGCAACGACCACATCATCATCTCGCCGCTCTCCGCGGGAGATGGCAGCATCGAGTTTCGCAACGCCATAGAAAAAAGCTGGTCCTCGGCGATTGCAACCCACAGGCCTGATTTTATCCTTGTATCTGCCGGTTTTGATGCCCACCAGGATGATCCGGTGGGGCAATTGAATCTCACAGAAGACGACTATATCTGGGTGTCCGGTTTAATCAGAGAATTCGCGGCCAGCTATGCAGATGACCGGCTGGTTTCCACATTGGAAGGGGGGTATGACCTCAGGGCACTGGCGACCAGTGTATTTGCACATGTAGCCACACTAAAAACCTGATCGACGCAATAATCGTATCCACCTCACACCCAAAGGGCGTGAAGTTGAAGCAGAGATGGTTGGCACGGCCAGGCAGCTGACCAATTAAATCTTCAAGAACCTCGACGATGATGAACGAGCGCTGCTGGTAAATCTGCTGATTGCAGTTAAGGGCAACCTGCAGGAGATTGAGACCTCTAAAAAAGAATCGGACGATGAATCCGATGGAGACTTCCTGGAACGCAAACAGAACCAAGAAGGGGATCAAGATCGATCTTAAGAAAATATATTAAAGCCCTATTTGGCATCACGCCAAATAACCAGAATCGTTAGTCATCGATACGCTTAACAGCAATGACACGATCATTACCCAATCGCATGGCATAGCGCCAACGTTTCTTGGTTATAGTAACTTGCTGCTTGGCATCAATTCTTATCTTGCCCGCTTCATTTTCCGACCACACTTGACCATTGGATAGTGTCATGATTCGACGGCCGAGAGGAGATTTTCTAACGGATTCTATGTAGGCAACGATTTCTTGCTCCGCCTGATCTGGCTTCGCTTTCTTGCCAAACATTTTCGGAAAACCGCCCTTCTGCTTGTCAGCATCCACCAAATCAATGCTAAGGGTACTGGCTTGTTTGTCCGATTCTGCAGGTTTGGATTCCACTACTTGCGATGCAGTTTTCGCGATCACTGCCTCTACCGGTGAAGAAGGCTCTATAGCCGCATCCCGCACTTCCGGCTGTTTAATTTGCTGACCTGCTAGCTCTTCAAAACAGGAGAGTCTATGCAGACTGTCCTCAATTTCCATGCACTTGTTAAGGTCCTGTTCATCGGCTGCAATGGAGCTACAAAGTAACATGGCAGGAAAGCATACAAGTATACGCATAGATTAACCATTGGGCAGATTCAGAGGACGAAATCAAATAAGCTTTAGAAGATAGTTATCAACTCAGAAATCAACTCCCGGGAGGAAAGGGAGTCCATTCGACTCCCCTTCCTGTTGACTAAATTTAAGTGTAATCAGATATCCTGATTAATTCTTACATACCAGGTACGACCACGAATATCATGAACATACGTCTCGATGCCGCCCAGATTGAATATCGGATCCGGGAATTCATCGAAGACGTTCCGGCCACCTATTTCAACAGTCGTTTCACGGTCACCGCCAAAGAGATCGGTAAAGGTGTAGGAGTAATTGACATCCGTATACAGGATGTCATCCATCACCAGGGTTTTATTAAAAAACAACTGACCCCCTTGAAGCGCCTTTGAATTGAAATCCAGATCCCATTTATCAGTCCAGCGTAACTTCAACATGGCTGCGTGATTACCCATATTCCAGTTTACAATACCGACCACGCGCCATTCCGGGATAGGTGGAATTTCCACGATATCCTCATTCTGCTGACCGGCGCCATCGCCAGGCGGGATGCCCAATCCCAGATCAAAGCTGAACTCATCAACAAATGTTGCGGTAATGCTGAAACGATAGTCACCCCAACCATTGGTACCCAAATGATAGTTGGCGTAGATATCATAAGCCTTGTGCGTCATCTTCTGGGCATTCAATCGCGACGTAGTCACGCGAGTGATTACCCCGGTTATATCACGCCTGATGTTGGGATCTGATCTTGGATCAGCTACCCAGGCTAACACATCGGATACGTCCCCAGGTGTAAAGCCGGCTGCCACATAGTTGTTAAAGTCAAGGTTCAACACCTGATTCATGGTAGTGTCCGCTACCCGATCTTTAAAATCATAAGAGGCATAGTCCAGACCCAGGTTTAAATCACCATCCAACAGTGCCAGGGAGAAACCAACGTTCCACACGTCGGCAGTTTCCGGCACCAATGAAGTGTTACCGGCGATACACGCCACCCTGAATGATTGCGAGAAGTCCTCCAACACCGGGTCACTGGCAGTCTGCAAAGCGCAATCTTCCGGTTCAAACCTGTCCTCGAGAGTCGGGGCAATAAATGCTGAACTCCAGGAAGCACGGACGGAAAGAATCTCCAGGGGTCGCCACAGGAGTCCTATCTTGGGATCGAAGGAATCACCGATGCTGCCACCATAGTCTACGTAACCACCCGCCACCTGTATTTCAAGGTTTTCCAGCGCTGGTACTACAAGCTCGAAAAAAGCTGAGTTAACATCCTGTTTTGCCCGGTAATCGAAGCTGCAACCACCCTGGTGCCAGTCACAGGCATTTTCAGCGGCATTGATATCTACGTTCTGCTGAACTTTACTATATGCTAGGCCGACTGCGCCAGCCAGCGTACCCGCCGGTAAATCCAGCAGGTCACCGGTAGCGATCAGATCAAAATAATAGAACTCAACGTCCGTGACATCAGTGGTCGAGAGATTTACCGCATCCAAAACATCGACCGTATTTGCAAAATCCGGTGTCCCCGTGTGCGTACAGACGCGATCGATACAGTTCAATGCCTGGGTCGAGAACGGATTCCAGTAAGAAGTACCGGGATCAGTGGGTAACGCTTTCAATTCCCCCTGTAATCCCTGCACCAACTTGCTCTGACTGGTGTTCTTGTCTGAGTATACCAGGGGATTTCTTTCGTAAATCCCTCTTGCCATGACTTCCCAACTGGTATCCGGAATGGCAACGGTCAGCGTATCGGTAATTCGAATGTCCCAGTTTTCGAAGCTCCAGTTACCGCTGTTGGACCCATCTGCGTTCAGCGCAGTGGGTTGATTCGCACCCTCCAGCAAACCAATCTTGCCGAAAATCCTGAGTGCAAGCACGTCCACATCTTCGTTAAATGGTATTCCCTGGCTGGAATCGAATGGGTCCGCCGCCAGTATGACATCCATTATGCCATCGCCGTTCATATCAAGGTTGCCTCGGTCCGGAATTCCATCGCCATTCGCGTCCTGGGCAAACAGGTGCTCTCCCGCGTCAATGGCGCCATTGCTATTCAGATCGGAAAATGCCCGGAATGGATTTCCCGGGTGATCACCCAGCACGATGGGAAATTCCTCGGTGCGCCCGCCGGGATTTTGCGGCGATCCACGACTGGTTGTGAGCATCCGCGAAACGATGATATCCAGTTCATTGGAGATATTTTCGTTAAAGTCGTATCGGTAGTTTACCCACAGACTCTCCTGGTCGATCGGATTAATAAAATTCCAGAATTCTCCGAAGTGGAGTCCACAGTTACCGCCGCTCTTGTCTCCTGTCAAAAAATTGCTGTGTGCACCGACATCTGTGCCACCGGGGCCATTCTCTACACCACATCCTGGATCAGTCAGTCGGGATGCCCCGCTAATCGCACCTGTTGCATCCCTGGTCGGTACCAACCAGTCACCCGGATTACCGGTGCCGGAACGTTCAAATCCATTTCTCAGGAATTCGGGTCTTTCTGGTTGGGTCAACTCGGTTCTGCGACGTACTGCAGCAGCGATGGTGATATGGCCGTTATCTGTGTCGGCACCCGCAATGAAATCGAACAGGTTCTCATGGTGATCATTATCCTTGTCCTGGGTATAGAAGCCCGAGAATTTCACGCCATTAAAATTTTTCCGGGTAATGATATTGACCACACCTGCTACTGCATCGGAACCGTAGAGTGCGGACGCTCCGTCCTTGAGTATATCAATACGCTCAATGGCAATCTGTGGTAGTGCGTTGGTCAAATTGCCATTTATAGTCCGCAACCCATCGATCAATTGCAAGGTAGCACCGGCACCCAGACCCCGCAGATTAGCTGACGTAGAGTTACCCCCCTGGGAACGTGCTGCATAGGTATTGGTCTGGAAATCACTGCCGTAATTAAACGTCTGATCCGCCAGGATCTCACCGAGATTTGGTGTCGCATTGGCCACGATAGATGCCTGGTCAATCACGGTCAGTGGTGACGACGAATCAAAGCTATCTCTTTTTATGTAGGAACCTGTAACTATCACCTCCTCCAATTGTTCTTCTGCAATCGCATTGGAGACAGGTAGTAGTGCAAGGGCTGTTGCAAAGCAACTGAGTCCTGCCAGGACTCCCAGTCGTTTTGTTTTTTTCATAAGTTAACTCCCCATTTTTATAATCTGATATCACTCTTGAATAAGCGATACCCCTTTTTCTAGAGGACAAATCAGGTATGCGACTTCTACCCTGATTCAAAGTCACCCCTATGACGGGAGTTGTTAGCACAGGTTGAGTTAGTAATCCAAGTAAGTGATATTTATTTGACAATAAAATGATCTCGATCAAGGACTTTCAAATTACTAGTAATTTTTCAGCCTCTTCAACAAAATCTGTGGGTCATTTCAGGTTCGGGTAAGTTGCCCATGGT
>JASJXV010000201.1 GCA_030123805.1 Gammaproteobacteria bacterium | reverse complement strand
GACTCATTTCATATTGGAAGAGACTCTACATTGCCAAATCGCGAAAAACGTGTTTTATTCTCCTTTATATCCCACTTGCTCATACGTCGTGGTGAATAATTTTTACTGCGAGGTTGTGGTATCGGTGATTATATTGCGGGAGGTAAAGTGGTAGCACCACTGGAGGAAGTCCTGAAACAGATCGGCCTGAGTGACGATGAGATAAAGTCGCTGATTAAGGCCGGAGCGCTTGGACCAATTGATTAAGAGGTACCTTATGTCCACGCAAGACGATTACGACGAAGATCCACTCACCTATCCGTTTCAGGACTTTCCGAAACCGGGGGAAGTCAGGGAGGTCGTACAGGACGTGTTCTGGGTGCGAATGCCTATGCCAGGAAGGCTGGACCATATCAATGTCTGGTTGCTACGGGACTATGATGGCTGGACTGTCGTCGATACAGGGCTGAATCGTGAGGATATTCGTAAATGGTGGGAAATGGTCTTCGAAACGCATCTGGAAGGTCTGGCCGTCAAGCGGGTCTTCAGCACGCACATGCATGGTGATCACACGGGTCTTGCCGGTTGGCTGGTGCAACGCTGGGGTGTTGAATTGTGGATGAGCCGAACTGATTTTGTGATGTGTAAGCTCATGGCTGCGGACGGCCCATCGGATCTGCCGGATGACGCCCTGCATTTCTATCGTCGAGCTGGATTTTCTGAACGCAGACTCGACCAGTACAAATCCCGCTTCGGTCAGTTCGGTGCCAGCATTTCACCCCTGCCTGCCGGGTTTCACCGCGTCAAGGACGGTGAGTATATCGATATAGGCGGAAGGGAATGGCGGGTCGTCGTCGGGCGAGGACACTCACCCGAACACGTATGTCTTTACTGCCCGGAGCTCAAGGTGATCATCGGAGGCGATCAGATCCTGCCCCGGATCACCCCAAATGTCAGTGTTAACCCTTCTGAACCGGGTGCCAATCCACTCAAGGAATGGCTGGATTCATGCGCGCATCTGCGTGAGTTACTGCCTTCTAATCTACTCGTGCTGCCCGCTCATCAGGATCTGTATTACGGTGTAGAGGAACGACTGACGGCGCTCATCCAATTCCACGAAACCGCTCTCAACCAGCTCTATGATCTGTGTGCGGAACCAAAGCGATCAGTGGATGTGTTCCCGGCTATCTTTAAAAGCAGCATCACCGAGTGGACCTATTTTATGGCAACCGGTGAGAGCATAGCGCATATCCACTGTGCACTGGATCGTCGTATGCTGGTAGCCGAGGAAGATGAAAACGGAGTGGCATGGTATCGACAGGCCTGACATCACTCTGAAAATGGGACCACCGCTGAATGAACGCGCAGCGCGAGGATTGACTGAAAAACTGCAATCAGTGATGTGCAGTGAAGAAGGGAGAACATTAAATCATGGCTGAACCTGGTGCAATATTAGAGAGTCAGGAATCTTCGGTTAAAACCAGTGACCGCAAACCTCTATCCAAATTTGTGCTAGCGTCTTATGCCGCACCGGCAACACCGCTGGCTCTGGCAGGACTACCCATCGCTGTTTACTTACCCGTAATTTATGCCGATTCCGACGGCTTTGGGTTATCACTGACAGTAGTTGCAGTGCTTATCACACTGTCTCGCTTTACCGATGTAATTACCGATCCAGTGATCGGGTTTATATCTGACCGGTTAAGAACCCGGTGGGGACGACGCAAACCATTTATCCTGCTTGGCACGCCAATCTATGCAGCCGGTATGTGGTTGTTATTCATCACTCCGGATGGATTCGAAGATGTCACTTTCCTGTCCTGGACTTTCTCGGGTGGCTACCCATGGATGTTCTGCATGATGTCGCTGCTTTACCTTGGCTCAACCATCAAGGACTTGCCCTATAGTGCCTGGGGAGCTGAACTGTCCCAAAACTACCATGAGCGCACCCTGATCATGAGTTGGCGTGAGAGTTTTACCGTTGGAGGCTCACTCATCTCCGCCTTTATTCCCGCAGTCATCCTGCTGTTCGGGTACACCAAGCCGACGGATGCCGTTTATGTCCTGGTCACCGGTATGTGCATACTGATGCCGGTGCTGGTAACGAATGCCTTGATCAACGTACCCGAGTTTCCTGTAGTCGAGCGCACTACAAAGCGTATTCCGCTTATCGCCGGTTTGAAGGTGGTGATTAAAAACCGTCCTTACATCTTTCTGATCATTATTTTTGCATTTTCAAGCATAGGCTCGGCAATGACCAATAGCTTGAGCTTCTTCTTTGTCAAGCATGTGTTGGTTGCCGGTGACCTTTACGGCCTCTATCTCGCGCCCTACTTTGTCTGCCAGCTTGCGGCAATCCCACTGTGGTTCAAGCTCTCGCGTAAAATCGGCAAGCATCGAGCAACCATGTGTGCAATCGGCTGGTATGCCTTGTGGTCTTGCTTCATTCCCTTAATAGCTATCGCACCCGCCGAATGGTTTACAGCATTTCGCATCCCTCTACTATTAGACTTTCTGCCCCATGAGACGCACCAATCAATTGTTGAGTATTTCGATGGCATTGAAACGGGCAAATTCCTCTTTTTTATCATTATCATGTGTCTAAAGGGGTCAGCTATTGGCGCTCTCTCGGCACTGCCGTCAGCAATGGCCGCCGACGTCATCGATCTTGACACAGCGACCACGGGAGAACAGCGAGCAGGGGCTTATTTTTCAATCTGGTCAATGGTCCGTAAAGCGGCATATGCAGTGGGTGTCACCATAGGTCTAAGCCTCGCAGTATACTTCGGCTTTGATTCACTGGCAGATCCACTCAGCACAACCAATACCGCTTTTACATTGTTTATGGTGGCCTGTATCTACTCGGTGTTCCCCGCACTCTTCCAGTTCATTGGCATGCCTTTGCTGTGGATATATCCGTTGACAGAAGAAAAGGTAAAGGAAGTGCAGGCGGAAATTGAGCGCAAGAAGAATAGCGCCAGGCTATAGTCTACCCTCGAGTACAAGATCAGCTTGCTGTGCTGTTACTTCTTACGCATCCAGGCAGCTCGTTTTTGCAGACCAGGTGAGAACATATTGACCAGGCCATGATCTCTCCGCCATCGCTGAAATAAGGCAGGGTCCTTCATTTCAATCAATTCAGAGAAGTGTTTGGCCGTTTCATCCGTTGCCTTGTCCAGGTCGGCAAGCCCAATGATAAAGTTATCATCCACAACGGACTCATCTACCAGCATTTCTGCGAGCATCAATGATTTAACTGCGGAGTCAATAACGGTTCTGTCTCCACCCAACCTGATTGATTGGCTAACCATAAAGGCATTGAGCGCCGTAAGCACATGGTGGGGTTCAGACAGTGAAAAATCAGCCGGAAGATCATCGTTGGTAAAGATACAATTATCCGGGATTTGCACCTTTTCAAACGCAGCAAAGCCCTGGCTCAATTCGCTCAAGAATCCGGGTGCGTTGCGGCTACTTAATGACACGCCTGTCATACCGCTGTGAATCAGCACCATAACATTGTCAGATGTACGCGCATCAAGCGTGGTAACGACCAGATGATCAACGTGATCAACAGCCGCCACCCAGCTTTTGTAGCCCGACAGATAAACTTGCCCGTCTACCCGTGTCAGTTCGGTGCCGGGATACTCACCGCTCTTGTCCTCTGCCACCAGATAACTGGACCAACCCTGCTGCGGACAAAAGGGGAACGCATATCGCATCATGCCCTGGTAACCTGCATGAAATACCCAGGCAAGACGATCAGCCAGTGCACCGCCCAGCAGCGACATAGCAAGATGGCTATATGTATCGATTGAGTTGGCATCCCAGAGTTGACGCCAATCCGCTTCAGTTTCTGCTGCAACTGGCGTATAGGATCCAGCTTGAAGTTCAGCGATGAGATCCCTGAAGTTGTTACCTTGAGTCATGAAGGTTAATCCCGTCCGGTTTGTTAGAGAATATCTCAAACATACCAGTTCTTGTCCAGAAA
>JASJXV010000200.1 GCA_030123805.1 Gammaproteobacteria bacterium | reverse complement strand
GCGGGTGATAATGTCACCTAACCTCTCGGCAGCAGAATTATGAAATGCAGTTATCGAACAGCAATTTGCATCTTCCTTCTCTTCATCAGTATCTTGTTTACGGTTACCGCCTATGGACAACCACTGCTTGAGACGATAGTCGTAACCGCATCCAGAAGTGAGCAGACCCTGGCGGGCATGACGGTCAATACAGACTGGATTGATGAGGAAGATCTGAAGCTGATTGGTCACACTCATATCAATGAATCCATGGCTCGTATCGCAGGTACCTGGATAAGCCGTGGTAACGGTCAGGAGCATCTCACCGCCATACGCTCGCCTGTCCTTACCGGTGCTGGCGGGTGTGGCGGGTTTCTTATGCTTCAGGATGGCATCTCACTCAGAGCTGCAGGATTCTGCAATGTGAACGAACTGTTTGAAGCGCACACCGATCAGGCACAACGCATAGAAGTGATCAAGGGTCCTGGAACGGCTATGCACGGTTCTAACGCCATGCATGGCGTTATTGATGTGATCAGCCCGGATATTTCCGATGCCGCATTTGCCAGTATCTCGATGGAATCCGGCTCCTATGATTACTATCGTCTTAAGACCAGCCACGGTCGGCGCAACTTTCGACTGGATGTCAGTATCACAGCAGATGGTGGATACAAGGATGCTTCCGGCTTTGATCAACAGATGCTGAATCTGCAATATCGATCGGCAAGAGAATCTCTGCACATGGTAACTCGTATGACGGCATCCAACCTGAATCAGGAAACGGCCGGATTTGTCCCTGGACACAAAGCTTACCAACAGGCCGGTCTAAGAAGAGACAACCCGAATCCGAATGCATTCAGGGATGGTAAATCGTTGCGTTTACACTCCAGAATCAAATATACCCTCGATACCGATACCGAAATAATCGTCACGCCCTATTACCGCTATACTGACATGGCATTTCTGCAACACTTCCTGCCCGGGCAGGCAACGGAAGAAAACGGTCAGCAGAGCCTTGGTTTATTATCTTCATGGCACCAGACATTGGCTGCAAGATCGAACCTGATTGTTGGCGTAGACCTGGAATACACACAGGCATTTTTAAAAGAAATTCAGGCTGATGCGACAGCAAGCGACGTTGCGTTTCTAAGAGCAACTATCCCGGCGGGAGTTCACTATGACTATGATGTGGATGCAGTGGTGCTATCACCTTTCATCCAGATGCAGTGGCAGCTATCCGCAAAAAACCTGATCACCACCGGGATCAGGTTTGATTATGTACATTACGACTACAACAACAACACGCTTACCGGACGAACCAAAGATGATGGTACGCCATGCGGATTTGGGGGTTGTCGATTCAACCGCCCTGCAGATCGAGAGGACAGCTTCTCCAACTGGTCTCCCAAATTGGGGTTTAGTCACAATTTCAACGGGCAAAATCAGATTTACGTATCACTGGCAAGAGGATTCAGGGCACCTCAGGCTACCGAGCTATATCGTTTGCAGAATGAACAAAGCGTTAGCATGATTGACTCCGAACATCTGGATAGCATTGAAGTGGGTTTCCGGGGCTCAACTGACCGCACCACTTACGATATATCCTTGTATTTTATGGACAAGGACAATGTTATTTTCAGAGACAGCAATAGAGTCAACGTGGACAATGGCGCAACCACTCATCAAGGCATTGAAGTGACCGTTTCGACAAGCCTGACTAACAATATTGACTTATCGATCAGCGCTACTTACGCAATACATCGGTATGATTTTTTCCGGGTTCTTAATGGTGTGAATATCGATGGCAACGATGTGGATACGGCGCCGCGTCACATGGGCTCTGCCCAACTGGGATGGAACTTCGCAGCCAGGAGCCGCGCCGAATTGGAATGGGTTCACATGGGAGCCTACTACCAGGATCCGCAGAACCTGAATGCATACGCTGGACATGATGTGCTAAACCTGCGTGTCCAGACCACACTGACTAATCATTGGAAACTATTTTTCAGACTGATCAATCTGACCAACGTTGATTATGCCGAAAGAGCTGATTATGCATTTGGCGAGGATCGCTATTTTGTCGGCAATCCTGCAATGGTATATGTTGGTATACAAGGCAGCATGTAAGTACTGTAATTCTGGTCACGCCAGGAATAATACACAAAGAGGGATGCGAATATGAAATCAAGAGCTGCTGTTGCCTGGGAAGCAGGAAAACCCCTGATCATTGAGGAAGTGGATGTGGCAGGTCCACGGGCAGGTGAGGTTCTGATCAGGGTTGTCGCAACGGGTGTCTGTCATACAGATGCATTTACCCTGTCGGGTGCCGATCCTGAAGGACTCTTCCCATCAATTCTGGGGCATGAAGGTGGCGCAGTTGTCGAAGAAGTGGGTCCGGGAGTCACCTCGGTTGCAGAGGGTGATCACGTGATTCCGCTCTACACTGCGGAATGCGGAGAATGTAAATTCTGTAAATCAGGCAAGACAAATCTCTGCTCCGCGGTGAGAGCAACGCAGGGTCAGGGATTAATGCCCGATGGATCAACGCGGTTCAGTGTGGCCGACAAGCCGATATATCACTATATGGGAACGTCCACCTTCTCTGAGTACTCGGTTGTCGCGGAAGTTTCCCTGGCAAAAATCAACAAACAGGCACCTCTGGATAAAGTATGCCTGTTGGGGTGCGGTGTTACTACAGGAATTGGTGCGGTACTGAAAACTGCAAAAGTCGAACCCGGCTCAACGGTCGCTGTTTTCGGGCTTGGCGGTATCGGTCTGAGTGTTGTACAGGGTGCAGTAATGGCCAGGGCCGGCAGGATCATCGCTATTGATACTAATCCCGATAAATTTGAGATGGCCAGGCTGCTGGGTGCAACAGATTTCGTAAATCCCACGGCATACGATGACCCTATTCAAGATGTCATTGTGGATCTAACCGATGGTGGTGTGGACTATTCATTCGAATGTGTGGGCAATGTCGACCTCATGAGATCTGCCCTGGAGTGTTGTCACAAGGGATGGGGAGAAGCCATCATTATTGGCGTAGCAGGGGCTGGCCAGGAAATTCAGACGCGTCCTTTTCAGTTGGTCACCGGCAGAGTCTGGCGAGGCACAGCATTTGGTGGCGTTAAGGGGCGTTCAGAACTTCCCGGCTTCGTTGATCAATACATGAACGGTGAAATTAAGCTGGACGAGTTCATAACATTCACCATGGGTCTTGAGGAGATCAACAAGGCTTTCGACTATATGCACCAGGGGAAGAGTATCCGTTCGGTAATATTATATTGAACGCGGCTTGCATCGCTACAGCGGATGCGCGCTCACGCAGATCCGCACCAGCATGAACAGATCCCTCTGTTTCTGCGTGGTGCGATACGTGCATGGAGAATACCTGGTGGCAATCAATTTACTTACTTTTTTTGCGTCGGTTAGGACGCTGGCGGCGTTGTGTCGTAACGGTCACAACGCGACTGTCCGAGCGCCTGTCATCTTGAGGTTCGCGACGATCCGCAACACCACTTACCCTTCTGTCTTTCTTCGGACCTGGTACTTCATTTTCCTTTGGCATCATCATTTCCCGCAGTTTCTTGTATCCGATTCTTGTATCCGATTAAATTAAGTAAAATAGTTGAATCTGTCAATCCCATTCATCGGGCTAAACCCGCGGATAGAGATCCCTGAAACAAAATATTTTTTGCACAGATTTAGCCATTATTGGCTCTTGACGAAACGCAGGAAGATCCTTAGAATGCGCGGCTCCTTTGACGGTTAGCGCACAGATCTGTTTTTACAGTGTCCCCTTCGTCTAGAGGCCTAGGACACCGGGTTTTCATCCCGGCAACAGGGGTTCGACTCCCCTAGGGGACGCCATATTTCTGACCAGGGACACGGATTTACCACGCAATCGTGAGATTGAAGTAGAATAGAGTTCCCTTAGAGCGGGAATAGCTCAGCTGGTAGAGCACAACCTTGCCAAGGTTGGGGTCGCGAGT
>JASJXV010000094.1 GCA_030123805.1 Gammaproteobacteria bacterium | reverse complement strand
CATCTTCGGTCGCCCTGGCAACGGACATTTTTGCCTCGGTTACCCGCGCGAGCTGGGCGTTTTGTTGGATGGGCAAGAGATTCAATTGGCTTTTAAGATTTTGTACATTCAGTTGGCTGCGTAGCAGTTTCTGCTCCTCGGCAACCAGTTCCAGCGCAGAAATGTGTCCTTCGGTGGATAGCTGGCGCTTGCGATCCAGGTCCAGTTGGGAAAGGATTAGTGACTGTGCTTCAATTTCCAGTGATTGTTTAAGATCAACTTCCCTGGACGGGAATTCGGCCAGGATTGCCTCTGCAGCCTGCAATGTGGCTTCCGCCCGGGTAACCAATAATTCATAGTCCAGCGGGTCAATGGTCAGTATGACTGTTCCCTTGCTGATAAGGGCGCCGGATTTGAGTTCCGGATGACGATAGGTGATCCGGCCTGCAACCTGTGCTACGGCTTGCCAGGTCAATTCAGGCTGGACTTCGCCGAAGCCAACAAGACGTGGAGCATAGGGCTTGCTTTGAATTACCTGCACACGCACTGGAATCGGCGGTGGTGCTTCATCAAGCCGACGGGCGCCCGGTGTCAAGGCTACTGTTATTGCCAGTATCAGAGCGCCCAATACAATGGGTGGAAAAAACCATCGGGGCAGTGGCTGCAGAGTTGCATACCGTTGCAGGAGTTTGGCTGTTGTGGCTTGCAGATGTTCAATCAGAGTTGTCATCGAGCACCTCCAGGCCCAGAGACCGGATGAACTGGGCTGTCAATTCTGCAGTGATCAACGAGATACGCTCGTCGGTATATTCTTGCCAATTCATGCGACGGAATAAAATCTCACGCCCCAGGTTAAATATGACCAGTTGTCCCACCAGACCATGCGCCCGAATAATAGTTTCTTGAGCTTCGGGATCAGAGTCCTGCACCATGGCGACCATTTCCGTGACGAGTTCATGAACTCGGCGGGGGAGCGCCTCATAGAAGATTGCGAAGTGTTTGCCGGGTACAAAGAACTCGCGAATTACAAAAGGAATAAAGGCTTGCATTTCTTTGTTGCGAAGGAAGATGTTTAACAAGCCTTCCACGAGGTTGCTAACAAGTTGTGCCTGACGAACCGGGTCATTACCAGCAAGACCTTTGCCTTGATCAAACATTGTCCTGGCCATTTCCACCTGCGGGGAAAGCAGGGCGATCACATGCTCCAGTGCAGCAAGGTAAAGATCATCTTTACCGCCGAAGTGGTATTTAATGGCAGCCAGGTTTGTTCCCGCCTTCTTGCTCAGCGTTCGGGTACTAACGGCCGAGTAACCATCACGGCCGAATAGTTCAATGGCTGCGTGAATAAGGGCCAGACTGGATGATTCGGTATTCTCGACCATGATTTAGATGCATCTCATCGACAGTTAGAGGAGCAGCATAAATCATTTGATGTAAATAATCAATCATATGATTAAATATATGAGACAAATGATTGCGGATTGCGGTAGGGGAGGACGTGCTAGTATTCGTATCTTGCCCACTACCCGGGCTGGCCAAAAAATGCAATATCACTTCCAGGTCTTCGCCAACGAGATGAAATGACATGACTTTTGACTTTTCTAACAGCCCTGTTTACGTTCGTGACGATATCCCGAAAGCATTCGGCGAAGTGTGGCAGACAATTGCTGCACCGGGGAACTGGTGGCGTGGCGCAGATCGTGTAGCATTGCTCCCGCTGATCTTTCTGAACTGGAAGCGGATATTTACGGTGGTATGACCCAGGCAGTCAACGTATTTGCCGCCATGAGTCTGGTGCCAGATTCTGTTCGCATGTTGACCAGGTTGTCCGGTGTGCAATACCTCGATGCTGCCGATGTCGTGAATCCGGCCAGTAACGGCGGCAGGGAAATCTCACGTATACAAATAGAATTGCTGGCCGGTCGCGTATCGTCACTGAGCGATTGTTTCTACTGAACTACCTCACATTCGTTGATGCTTCGTGTAAGCGGTGAGTTTGAAGGTAAGAAAGTGAATTTGCAGTCGATCGTCGATGGCGCAGAGATTCAAAGTGGTGTGCCCTTCCAGGATGAGCTGATCAGGTTTGCTGAAGTTGCCCTGGGCGACGATGACAAGGAGATTGCGCGAGCCAGGGAAGCAGTTCGAGCGAAAATGGGTGACGCTGCGTTAGTCGATGCAGCCGGGGTGATTGCGAATTTTCAAAGAATGGTCAGGATTGCCGACGGTGCAGGAATACCTCTGGATAAACCGGTAGCAGTGATAACAGCACCGATGCGATCTGAGTTGGGTTTGAATACCTATGCTTCTGCAGACAACACGCCTGCGCTGAATCTGGGGCAACGGATTCTGGGTCGGGTACTGAATCCGTTCCTGCCAGTGTTGTTTAAACGGCTTGCTTCTCGATTGAGCGATACGGATAAAGTCCGCTAGTCGCTTGAATGTTAAGGTTCAGGGGTAAGACACCAGAGGCACTCGGTATTTTAGACAGGACCTCAGGCGAATTCCAGAGGACCCCAATTTACTTCATTGCTGCAATAATCTGCGCCACAAGTTGCGCAGTACCCGTACCCACACTGGCCGCGCCGAGTCTCACCACAACCAGGTCCCTTGAAGCGACCATATAGATGTGCTGCCCCTGAAATCCGTCTGCACGGAAGGTGTCAGCAGGCAGAGCAGGATTAATGACGCCCTGGTTATTCCGATTGATCCAGAATCCGGCTCCGTAGCCCGTACCTTTGGCAGCTTTCGTATGGCGGGTTACGTAATCTACCCATTCTGCAGCAAAGAGACGCTGATCTCCCACAACACCTCCATCCAGATATAGCTGGCCAAATTTGGCCCAATCCCTGGCAGAGGCCAGCATAAAGGAGGAGCCGATGAAGGTGCCGGACTCGTCCGGTTCCAGAATTGCTGTTGCCATACCTAGTGGCCGGAACAACGCATCCTGTACAAATTGATAGTTCTCTTGCAATGATTCACCAACGATTTCACGAACTGCACTTGAAACCAGTACCGTGCTGCCGCTCATGTACTGCCAGTGACTTCCCGGTGTGGCCTGCAGCGGTCTACCCGCTGAGAAGGCAGCCCCATCTGACTCATCGAATAGCATCTGTGAATTGGGGTCCGTGCCGCTTTGATCTTCCGTTATCTCAAGGCCACTGGTCATGCGAAGCAACTGATCTATAGTGATTTCAGATCGCGTGTCAGAGGTTCCACGCCACTTGCTTATGGCGCCTTTTGCATCCACTTGGATCCTTTTTTGGAAGTCAAGGATACCCACTAACGTCGCCGTGACACTCTTGGTCATGGACCAACCGGGTAGTGGTGTCTCTTCTGTAATTCCCTCTGCATAGCGTTCGGTAATTAACTTGCCCTTGTGGAGTACGACCACGGCAAGTGTATTTTTGTTGCCCATTTCATTCCGGAATGCTTCACTTATAGCCGAGTCTAACTGTTGTGTATCAAACCGCATCTCCCGCTCTGCATCAGTTACAGCAGCCAATGGAACAATGACTCGCGAATTATCATTAATGCTCTCCAGCGAATCATCTGTGTGCCTGACAGTGCAACCGAGGTGCTCGCGAAAGTCGGCACGAGCCTGCCATCCCCCAAGCCCAGTGGTTATCACGCGACGATTTTTGTCGTCGTAATTGACGCTCAGAAAAGCACTGAGAGGTTGTATAAAAGGATCAATGTACATTGTCCTGGCTCTATCATGTTCAAGACCGGATACATAAACCAGGGAACAAAGGTGTTTGGCGGCAAAGCCGGTTCCCGCGGGTAGCGCGAGTCGAGCAAATGTGAAATAGTACCAGCCCGCGGTGATAACCAGAATGGCGATGAATATTGCAAGGATGTTTTTGTACATTTCCGTTTGCTCAAGTCTGTTACTCAGAGTATCCACTAATAATTTCACTGCCGCAATTCTGTCGCAATAATTGGGGTTATACTGTCTGGGCACTGAGAGGCCTAAAAAATTCCCATATAGAAGAGAGAACATCCAATGAGTGTGTATGACTTTGCTGTTGGACAAACCAATCCCGAAACATTCCCGGTGGAAGCTTTCAAACAGGCCGCCATACGGGCAATCGAAAACGAACATGAAATGTTCAACCAGTATCCGGGAGCCCTGGGTCATCTCCGACTGAGGGAGTTGATGGCGGAACGCGAATCACAACGCGAAGGGGTGCCGGTCGATCCGCATAAGATTGCCATAACCAATGGATCCATGCAGTCGGTAACGCTGGTCGGTCAGGCGCTTATGGACGGTCATGACGATATTGTTATCACGGAAGAGTTTACCTATATCGGGACTATAAGTGCGTATAAAGGCATCGGGATGGAGATGATCGGCATCCCGCTCGATGAGGATGGCATGCGTATGGACGCCCTGGAAGATACGCTGGCCAGGCTGGCCAAGCAGGGCAGGAAACCGAAATTCATTTACAGTTTGACGACTTATCAGAATCCTACCGGCACCAACATGCCGCTGCAGCGCAAGCAGGAGCTGATCAGGATTGCCGCGGCCTACGATCTGCCGCTGGTAGAGGACAATTGTTACGGCGACGTACACTTTGAGGGCGACAAGGTGCCCAGTGCGTTTGCGTTGGACGAGAGTCCCAATCAGATCTACATCGGTTCCTTGTCGAAGATACTCGCTCCCGGCGTGCGGCTTGGATACCTGCTGGCGAGTGAGCCGATGCTGACACGGATCGTCTCTAAACGCTTCGATGCCGGTAGCAATTATTTTGCGTCTGCTGTCGTTGCAGAATTTTACAGGAATGGCATCTGGGAACACTGCGAGGTGACCAATCCGGTATTGAAACATAAACGAGATTTGCTGATCGGCGCACTGGCAAACACACTTGATGATATCTGTGTGTGGTCAACCCCGGTTGGGGGACTGTTCCTGTGGTTGCGTATGCCTGACGATGTTGATATGGGGAAGTTGGTAGCCACGGCGGGTGAGCGCAATGTGTTCTTCATGCCCGGTGCAGTGTTTCACGTGCAGAATGAACAGGTTCCGTACATTCGCCTGGCCTTCGGTCATGTACCGGATCATCTGATCGAAGCGGGCATCCCGATTCTTGCGCAGTGCATTAAGGAATCACGGACCAGCAATGAAGCCAGGAAGTTCAGTTCCCTGTTCTGATTTGGGCGAGTGGCAGTTTCATGCTGAGCAAAGAATTTCGTGATCAGTCAGGCAGCGGGATTGTGTTGACAAATATGGGTACTTGATAGCCCTTATCCACAGCCGGGCGTTGCGCAATCGTTATGTACCACCGCTTGACGTTAGGGTACGCGTTCAAGTCAATGGTTTGCCACTCATACCGCGATACCCAGGGCCAGGTGGCGATGTCGGCAATGGAATAGTCGCCCGTAAGATACTCGTTATCCGCCAGTTTGCGATCCAGCACATCGTATAGACGTTTAGCCTCGGTAAGATAGCGTGTTTCTGCATATTCGCTCTTGCCCTTGTTGTATTTAACGAAGTGATGCACCTGGCCAAACATGGGTCCGGGTCCACCTATTTGCCACATCAGCCATTCCATGGTTCGCCAATAGGGCTCGCCATCTTTGGGCAGAAATCTTCCTGCCTTGTCGGCCAGATAAAGTAAAATCGCGCCTGATTCCATCAAGGTCATGCCGTTGTCGCCGTCGACGATTGCGGGAATCCGATTGTTGGGCGATATTTTCAGAAACTCAGGGCTGAATTGTTCACCTTTGGTGAGGTCCACTGCGTGAGTCGTGTAGGGCATTGCCAACTCTTCCAGCAGGATGGAGACTTTACGACCATTCGGTGTGGCCCAGGTATAGAGATCGATCATGTCGTTCCCCCTCATGTCATCGTCAGATAGTTAGGGTCAGAGTAACACTATCTTGGCTGATGGTTTGCCACCTGCGCATTGATTAATTATGCTAATGCTTTTATCAGCCCAGGTAACTCTACTGTTCCCATGGCTTCTGTGTTATCAGATGCTTCGCTACAACGCTAGTAACCGGTGTAGACAAGATCCAGTTTGATAAATGGTCAATTCAGGCTATAGGATCTATGGGACAAATCTGTCCGACCTTTGCCTCGATCCGGGCGGCGGCCTGCAGGCAGAGATCCTCACGCCAGCGGTCTGCATAGATCTGAATGCCGGTAGGCAGACCATCGGCTACCCCCATGGGCAATGCAACCGCTGGTATACCGAGCAGATTCCCCGGGGTAATAAATCGAATCCGGTCGAGAGTTGTGCTCACGCCAGTATCAGGATCTATGTCCGCATCATGCAGGAAGGGAATATCTGTCCAGGTGGGACCGATAACTACCGGGTAGTCGTGAAAGAATTCAGACCAGATTCGAGACAGCCGCGATCGTTCTGTATGCAATACCAGAGATGGCATGGTCGCGGTATCGAAGGTTGTGACCAGCCCTTCCAGGAGCCCTACAGCGGCTTCGCTCATAATCGGGCTGATCTCAGGGAGTGTTTGGACAATGTCCGCGGATAACAAATAACCCCATAATTCGTTAACTCGTTCGAGTTCCGGCGGTTCCGCTTCAGTCACGTTCCAGCCTTGACTGGACAGGTGAGAACCGGCGCGATGTATCGCCTCCATCGCGGTGTCCGATAAGGTAACACCCGGTATTTTAGTGACCAGGGCGACATTTTTATTCTCAGGATCGGGTCCCTGCAACGGCGCATCCACGGATATCGGGTCCCTGGAATCCCGGCCAGAGAGAATCTCATAACCCAGCTGAATATCCGCCACATGCCGTGCCATCGGGCCTTGCACCGCCATGAGCTGGGCAGCCAGATAGAAGTCATGCGGGGGCATAGAACTCGCCTGTGGAATGCGACCGGTGGTGGGTTTGAGAGAAGTGATGCCACAGCAATAGGCGGGGTTTCGCAGGGAACCGCCAATATCGTTACCAAGGCCGATAGGGCTCATGCCGGTAGCCAGGCCAGACGCTTCACCGCCACTGGAACCGCCAGCGGTTCGTGATGAGTCCCAGGGGTTCAAGGTGCGTCCCCGGAGAGGGTT
This sequence comes from Gammaproteobacteria bacterium, assembly GCA_030123805.1. Taxonomy (GTDB): domain Bacteria; phylum Pseudomonadota; class Gammaproteobacteria; order Pseudomonadales; family Azotimanducaceae; genus JASJXV01. Next base: position 6,209 of record JASJXV010000094.1, on the reverse strand, counting down.
GTCTGTGGTAATTCTAAGCCCTAATTCCGGCAGGTTGGTTCGGGCCAGGGGAATCGCGCCCGCTGCCTTCATTCTGGCAACGACCGGGGCATCAGACGTCGGCATGGCGTCGATAAATGCAGGTAATCCCTGGGTGGTTGCAGACCCAAGGCAATCGATATTTTCCTTGATGGAGAAGGGCACACCATGCAAAGGACCGATGGCCGCATGTTTATCCGCTTCATCTGCCGCGCTGAGAGCCGACTCCGCCAGTAAAACAGTGACGGCGTTCACAGCAGGGTTGACTGTTTCGATTCTCCGGATATGACTTTCAATGACCTCTCTGCTCGAAACTACTTTATCGCGGATCATCTTTGCCAGACCTATTGCAGACTCGCGCCACAGTTCATTACTCATGGGGATATCCTCTCCTGGTACTCAATTGGCGTCTTTCCTGAAATGGATTCAATCACACTTGGTGTGGTCAGAAAAGGTAATTGGGGTCAGCGTAGAATGGTACTTACTTTAGCAGAATTAATCTCTGCAGGTTTGGTTAGCCGAAGGCGTAACCTGACATGTTGGTCGGCTTACGCTATAAAAATCATAGCTAATCAGACCTGCATAGCTGCACAGTGCTCTCAAGCTAAGGCGTTAAATATGTTAAGTCAAGATTTGACCCCTTAGTCTTGGCTAGTCGCCGCGCTTAAACAGGGATTTAAGGCTTTCCATTTTCTTTTTAAGCTTTGTTTTCAGTTTTTCCTTGAGCGCGTCCTGGGCCAATTCACGGAGGTAGTCACCCGCGGCTTTCGTTACTTCCTTGATGACACTGCTCAACAATTCATTAGTCAGTTGCTCAGGGGTCAGGCCGGTCTGTTTGTTGCCAATGTTCTTGCGTCGCACATCGGGGAGTTGCAGGGATGTCTCGCCGAGTTTTTCGGTAATGATAGTGGCTGAAGTGTTGATGAAGGCGAAATTTTCCAGCATCAGGCGCACTTTTGAAGGAGTTACTTCCTCCTGAGGTTTGGCTGGTTCTGCGCCCGTTTGCTTCGATGAAGCCTCGATGTTATCCAACAACTCGGTCAGATTGGTTTTCTCACCCCGTTGCTCTGCTATCAGCCTGGCGCCATCAACCGTGACCTCGGTAATGACGATGACTGGCCCGCTCAGGCTTTTCAGGTCGATACCCACAAGGATGTTGTCGAGTTGGAAGGCGTAGTCGCTGTCATACCCCGCCGGGTTGGCGATCGTCAGGCCCGAGAGTTTGCCGGTGCCCGTTTTCAGATCAATGTGCACGCTCTGCAGGGTAACCTTCGTCTGGGTTACCTGACTGCCCACATCCTCGATGACGCGCTTGACAATGTCATCGAGATTGCTGAGCAGGAAGTAAGCCAGTACGAATGCGATGGCAACCAGGCCGAGGACCGGCGCTACGACCAGTTTAATTGCTCTCATAGTATGCATGCCTGTCTTGTTCTACGGATAGTGTACATCAGGGTTAAATTAACACCAATGGACACTGGGGGCCAGCCGCTCACCGGTCAGTATACACCGGGTGGCAAGGTCACTCCGCGTGATACCAATGTGCTTTGTTTCCACCGGCGTAAGTACATCAATTTGTCCGCAGTAACTAATTGTTCAAAATCGCGCGCAAATGTGGGAAATGGAGATAACTGGGCACACTGAGACGTGAATTGGTCAACATGTGGGGTCGGTTTTATTGCTTGCATGTACATCTTGCACGTCGTGTTCAGGAACTGCACCTGGACCGAGCTGCTACTGAAATGCAGTGATTGTTTGATTGGCCTGAAACAATTGTGGCTGAAATCCGGTCCCCTGTGGGGTTATAGCTAAAAACAACACACAGACTTTGTTCGTATTATATGGGGGTAGGAAATGAAACACTTGCAAGCATTCGCAGGAGGGGTCGTTCTGGCTCTATCTGCAATAACACCAGCAGAAGTTGCCTATGCGGCGGACGATGCTGTTATGGAAGAGATTGTCGTCACAGGATCCAGGATTCGTCGGGATCCGCTGAATGAATCCGCAGCAATATTGGATATTAGCAACGAGAGACTGAGTAAGTCTGGAGTGACAAATCTTGGGGATATTCTACAAGATTTGCCGATCACCGGATCTGCGCCCAATTCACAGTTTAACGTACCGGGGAACTCCGGTTTCCCTCAAGACGGAGCGGGTATTGGTGCGGGTAGTGTCCAACTATCATTACGCAACGTCGGTGCCAAGCGTACCCTGATTCTGGTTGACGGTAAAAGATGGATTGCCGGTTCCTCGGCATCCGGTGTACCCAGTACAGTGGACCTCAATACGCTGCCAGCTAATGTAATCAAGCGTATCGAGATATTGCAGGATGGTGCATCTGCGATATATGGATCTGATGCCATTGGCGGCGTCGTTAATATCATCACCGATTCAAGCTTTGATGGCTTCCGGCTGGATAGTCAAGTGGGTGAATACATGTCAGACAATGATGGCGGATCCAGTTCCATCTCAGCGCTGTGGGGTGGTGGCAATGATACGACCCATTTCGTGCTGAGTTTGGGTTACACCGAGGAAAGGGGCATCGACACAGCGAGTCGCAGGAGATCAGCGTTTCCCAACCCGGATGCCAGTAGCTGTAACATCTCCGGAACTTTCTGTTCTTCGTTTACGCCACAAGCGCGACTGGTGCTGGGTCCGAATTTCGGCTTCACCGATATAACTCTGAACGATGGCGTTCTGAACGATGGTGGGGCCAATATTCCGGCATTTGATCCAGCGGATCCGTTTGCAGGCGACTTTCATGGCTTCAGCAGCGCTGACAGATTTAACTACAATGGCCCGGGTTTCAATTTCTTACGAACTCCGAACGAAAGAACTAACATCTATGCAACTGTGACTCATGAATTTACCGACTCACTGCGCAGTATTGTTCGGGCATCCTATACCAAACGCAAATCTGAAACCAAAGCTGCGCCTGAACCACTGTGTCTTTTCGATTGTGGTAACCGTATAAGCGATAATTTCGTCATATCGGCACTCAATCCTTTTAATCCGTTCGGCGTTGATATTTCAGTCGCCAATGGCAATGGTGCGTTCTTTGGTCGTAGACCCCTGGAATCAGGTCGTCGTCTGTTTTTCCAGGATGTTGACAGCTATTTCATCAGCGTTGGGCTTGAAGGTGACTTTGAAGCCGGTAACCGCACCTTGTTCTGGGATTTAACGGCTAGCTACGGCGACAATAGTGGCTTCCAGGAAAAGAAAAACTCCCACAACATTGCCAAACTTCAGATCGCGATGGGTGATCCTGCGGTTTGCGCCCAGGTTCCCAATTGTGTGCCCTTTAATTTCTTTGGCGGTCAGGGGCCGGATGGTAACGGTTCCTTTACACAAGAAATGCTCGATTTTGTTACTTATACGCAACGCGATTTCAGTGAACAATCACTCAAAAACGCCTCTTTTAACATAACGGGTGACATTCTAACCATGCCAGCAGGTGAATTGGCATTCGCGGCAGGATTCGAATATAGAGATCATGAAGGCTCTTATCGACCCGATCCGATTGCCGAGAGCGGCGAGACCGCGGGTATTCCTGCGGGTGCTACGGTAGGGCAATTCGATGTAAAGGAATTTTACGCTGAGCTGAATATCCCGCTTCTTGCAACTCTCGAGGCCAACGTGGCCGCACGTTCCTCGGACTATAGCACGTCAGGATCGGAATCGACCTACAAGGGCGGCCTTTTGTGGAAACCCATTGAAGATCTGTCTTTACGCGGCTCTGTTTCTACCGGATTCCGGGCGCCAGGCATCGGTGAGCTATTCGGTGGTGCGGCGCGTGAGGACTTCACATTTACAGATCCCTGTGCGGACTACACCGGCATCCTTGGATCAATAGAGGGTGGTCGTGACGCCCCACAATCCGCACAGATTCAGACTAACTGTGCAGCATTGGGCGTTCCCGTGGGCGTGGCTCAACTCAACCCACAGTTGAGTGCTGTATCCGCTGGAAATGCCAATCTTGATGCAGAAACCTCCGATGCGTGGACCGTCGGGTTTGTCTACAGTCCAGGTTGGGTAGACAACATAAATTGGATTGACAGCCTAACTGCTTCAGTCGATTTTTATGATCTGGAAATTGATGACGCAATTCAGGGTCGTAATCCCGGCGATGTGATCGAGGCGTGTATTAATACGCTTGCGGTTGAGTTTTGTAACTCGGTGCCACGCAACGTCATCGGGAGGATTGGACTCGTTAACAATCAATTGCAGAATATCGGCAGAATTGAATCGTCCGGGTATGATGTTGCATTCAACTATGTAAGCCCCGGGACTGACTTTGGTCAGTTCATGCTCTCTGTTAATGCCACTCATCTAAGCGATTATACCGAAATCACTAATAATCCAGACGGATCTACATCGTCAAACGACCGGACCGGAACGCACACTGATGAAACGTTCGCACGGGCGTTCCCGGATTGGCGTGTGGTTACATCTGTTGACTGGGTCATGGATAGATGGAGCGCGACCATGGCCTTTCGATGGGTTGATGAAATGGAACTAGATGGCGGAGACAACCTGGATTCCGTGATGTTCACGGATCTTCAGGTTCGTTACAACCCACGCACGGCCAACGATGGCTTTACGCTGACAGTAGGCTTCAATAATGTCTTCGATGAAGATCCTCCTGTTTGTTTCCCATGCGGCGTGATCGGTTTGAGTACGGTTTCCCATGACCTGCCTGGACGCGTTGGATACTTGAGATTCAGTTATGAGTTAAAAGATTGATCGTTGACTGAATAGTTGACTTAAACGGCCCCTTTAAGGGGCCGTTTTTTTATGCTGTTTTTCCGGGCTATATGGCCATCTAAAATACTCGCTGTTATACTGGCAACCTGTGGATCGCCGGGGGTCGCTGCGAATTTGAAGTGGCAAGGCGGCTTAATAGCCTGTTAGTGTATCGTTGGAGGAATGCAGGCATGAAACCCATTGACGACGTGTCTGACCTGCTCCAGATAGCCTTTGGTTATATGGCATCCAAGGCTTTGTTTACAGCCGTCAGCATTGGTGTGTTCGATGTGCTGGATTCCAGCAGCAAGTCTCTGGCTGAAATACAGAAGACGATCGGTGGTGAACCGGAAGCGGTAAAAACCCTGATCGCAGCGTTGACAGCCATTGGCCTGATCGCCAGGAAGGACGAAATGTTCAGCAACTCACCTGTGGCGCAGCTGGCGTTGACGAAAAGCGGCGGTAGCCAGTTCTCCAAGTACCTGAGCATGCAGGTAGACCAGCAAATGTACCCGATGCTCCAGCACCTTACCGATGCGCTCAAGGGTAACCGTGACCAGGTACCTTACTATGACTATGAAGATTGGTTTAGAAATACAGATGAAGCTAACACCTATAGTGAGGCGCAGCATGCTGTTTCCCAAGGTGTTGCCAATGCGCTTCTGCAAGCATTAGACTGGACAAACGTCAAATCATTGCTTGATGTCGCCGGTGGCACGGGTGCAGTGACGATCGATTTACTCCAACAGTTACCGGATCTCGGATCGACCATCATTGACTTTCCAAAAGTGGTGGCATTGGCGCGGAAGTTTGCATCGCAGGCGGGTGTGGTTGGCCGTATTGACTATATCGAAGACAATGCACTGCGGGCGGAGTGGCCGAAAAACCAGGACGTCGTTCTGATGTCATATCTATGCATCAGCGTCAAAGGAAAAGACAACCCCATACTGTTTGAGAAAGCCTATGCCAGCCTTAAGCCAGGCGGCTGGATACTGATCCACGATTTCATCGCTGACAACAATCTTGAAGGGCCGCCCTTACCCATACTGTGGGCGCTACAACACGTGCCGTTCAATCCGGGTGGTGTCACCCTCACAGAGGCGTATATATCGCAACATTTAAAATCGAAAGGATTTATGCAGATCAAAATCACACCGATTATAGAAAGATTCACTTCGCCTGTTCGGGCGCAGAAATAACACTGCGGTCACCAGTTAAGAGGTCTTAATAATGTCTGCTCTTATGCGTGTCCTGATCACAGTGTTCGTTATCTACCCCTTCACTACGCTGGCGGTGGAGAGGCGCGTCGAGGGAAATCGCACCATTGAGGGAATGCCTGATATTTCGGACGGATTGCTCAATCGCGTCGCGCAGTATTCCAATATTCGCTCGGCGTTTCACCTGAGCTGGCACCCCTCCGGCAAGTCGCTGCTGGTGACGACTCGGCT
>JASJXV010000017.1 GCA_030123805.1 Gammaproteobacteria bacterium | reverse complement strand
TTCGTAAGCAATTGGTCGGAGGCCGTGTTGACGGACCATCGAGTCCTATTTCTATACACAAACGACTATTCAAGATGCATTGCTTCGCAATATGACCCAATGCAGTAAAGCAACCCAATTATGAAATCGCGCACTGTTCTATTTAGATTACCTGTTGCTGAAACTTGAAATGATACTCACACAGCGTCTACTGATTAGTTTTGCAACTTCTTCAGAAATCTGATTTGGTTTTTCGACTCCCTTGATCGACGCCAGAACAGCATCAGCAAGAGCTGGAAAGCGTGCTAGCGTTGGCGGGACGGCAAGACCGGTATCCTTTGCGAATTTCTCGACATTTTTCGGAACGACAAGCGAGGACTTTCCTTCTCCACCGATCTTCATCGCCATCTTGTCACTTAGCTCTGGATAGAACACTGTTGAAACGAGATCGTAAAGTGGAGCGAGGGTTGTACTTCGATCTGGCATGTATAGCAACGCGAAGTTCTTCGCGTGCGCGTCGTGATTGCCAATGATGATGTTGAATATAATCGCATCTAGTAGTGCCCTCAGGTCCACGACGGGTGAACTTGAGATAGCGCGTAAGAGATCAAAGCTGTCTTTAAGCGTGGGACCTCCCTCGTCCTGGTACTTTAGTTCTGACGGAATACCTAAGGCCTGACAGAAATCCTCCTGGTGCAACCGGCGGATCTGACCATCCTCTTCCCTATGACGATCGAAGCGTTCTATGAGCAGGTAGTCGATGTCTTCGATGCCCCCGATAGTCGCCAAGGCGGCAGAAAGACCTACATCCTTTGCTAGAGCCATACAGAAAGCCTCATTGAATACTACACCTTCATACGTCGCGATAGCCGGTTTAAGTATATGGGTACTCGGTGCGCTGCCGAGTGGAATCGATATCCTTCCATTCTCGAGCCGAACAGCAATTTTGTCTTGTGCTCCAGCTAGTGATAGCCTGATACCATGGTCTCCCACCATCAACGGCCGGTTGGGAAGTTCTCGCAGAATTCTGGCAAGTTCCTCATCAGGCAGATCCCTATAGTTGTTATCTGCTTCTGGAATTGATTTCTCTTCCGGTAACAAGGTGACAGCACCTGCACATTCTCCACCGATCTGCTCAAGCATTGCGAAGTCGTTTTTGTCACTTATGCCAAGGATTCTTGCTATGGTCTTGCGGTTGGTTGACTCAGGCAAAGTTCCGCCAAAGAAGCCCCGGCACTCCTTCTGCCTAAAGCGATCTGCACGCAAAGGTAGTGATTGAGAGAGAGGAATAGCTTCCGGATTTCTGAGCCATGACTCTTCGTACTCAAACCTCATCTGACCACCCTCATCTTGGGTTAGGTGGCCGATGATATTCCGATCGAGATACACGTCCAGAGTTCGTGCCATGGATTACACCCTCACTGTTGTGTGTGGAAGTGTAAGTTCGATCTTGACGCCCAAAGTCTGCAGAACCGTTAGAACTTTACCGATCTCGCAGGTTGACTTCCCGTTCTCCAAGTCACTTACAAATCGCAAACCTGTACCGGATGTTAATGCGAGATCAGATTGCGTAACACCCTTATACTTGCGTACTTTTTTCGCAAAGTGGCCAATTTTCTCTGTAGTTAATCGCATCTAAGGTGTCCTCATAAATATTCCCGTTCGGTAATATTATCGCTAATTTGAGACTTGGACAAACGAATATTACCGCTCGGGAAAATAATGAACTATCTACCCAAAATCAATAGGTGATATTCCCGCTCGGTAATGTGAATGGGGTCTTGCGATTTATTACTCACTCAATTTATCAACTTATCCTTGCGATATCGCCCACCAGGGTAACCTGGTTTAACAGCGGTCCGGCTTGTCCGGGGAGCCTTTTCAAATCAATCCTCGATCTTAAGCGCCTCCTGGATCTTGTCAGCCATGACCTTTATACGATTAGTGGTTCCAGCCACGCCCAATTCATCAATCAGGCTGGTTTTGTCTCCGCCACGGGCAGCTGCATCGAGCAGATTTAACACAGCAGCAACGGCAAAACCCCGAGCCATACCTGCATTGGTGGAACCTAGATCTTTATACAAATTAATCTCTGTCTTTTCTACCATGCTAATCTCCATTTAATTTTGACTGGATGCAAAGCCATTCTACTAAGAAAACGCTTCCCTGGTTGCCCTGGGTCGACAAAATGACACTGGTGAGTGGTGAAATATGCACGAGCGCCCTACGCCGGTTTACGCCACCACTAGTCAGGTGACGCTTCAGCAATTCAAATTAGATTTGCAAGGGGTAGATTGAACTTGCGATATCGCCCAGCAGAACCGGTCAACTCACACGCCAATTGCAAAGATGGCTTACATCAAAAGCGAATGGGATCAGGTCTTGCCTTTTGCCTTTAGGGTATTTCGACTGATTCTAGTCACCCATCCCGGGAAGATCGCCTATTCTGGAAAACCTCGACCCGTTTTGTTTATAGTGGCAATTAGGGGAAGGCAAAAGGCAAGACCTGACCCTATTTTTTGCAACTAATCAGGGGTAGGTTTTCGCAATGGTGTCGCCCTGGCTGCTGGTCGCTGTCACTCTAAAGCCGCTGGCCGAAACATTGTCTACCACATAGGTGATAGTGTCCTGCTCTGTTCGTGGTGCCCAGCCTAATACGGCTTTGAGGCCACCGCCAGCATCCGGATCCGCCGGATTATAGGTTCCGGCAATATATGTGCCTTCACTCAATCTATAGTCTTCCTCAAACAAACGGATAGTTTCAATGTTGGTGGACATCACAGCCAGGCGGGCGGTCTCTATGTAGTCGGTATACAAAGGTATCGCTATGGCACTAATAATCGCCAGTATACCGGCTGCTACCATCAACTCTATAAGCGAGAATCCCCGGGCCTTATTAGAAAACCGGGTGGTTTGAAATTCAGTCATGACCATAACCTCCTGCTACGCTACGAGCCTAATTTTCTTGCATGATTCAGTTTCAGGCGGTAACTGTCAAACAAAAAAAAGGTGGATCAAAAGATCCACCCTTCTTTAAGCTGTAATAATCTGATGATTACATCTCATCAGCTGCAACTACAGGGGTTGAATCAGCAAGCAAGTCCTGGTAGGCAGGTCGCGAAATGGTCACCAGTGTGGCGTCTGGGGAAACAACACCTATCGCTCCAAGCGTATCATCTGCAGCGGCAGCAAGATAGGCGGGACCTCCGCCTGGGGCTAAACTTTCGCCACGATTAAAGATCGCAATCCAGCCAGCCGCATCAACTGGCACAGTGCTGGTTAAGTTCAAAGCAAGTTGAACATTGCCTTTAACATAGGTGGTTCGAGCCAAACGAATGGCTTCTTCGTAGTGCGCGGTCACCTTGGTCATATTAGCTGTCTTGATGTAGTCCTGATATGCAGGCAAGGCAACGGCCGCCAAGATGCCTATAATTGCAACTACAATCATCAATTCAATCAAGGTAAAACCTTGCTGTAGTTTTTTCGCGTTCATGGGCAGATGCTCCAAAAATGTAAAATTAGTAAAGATCATCCGCAGTGACTAAATTCCACTGGCAGATGTCCGTAAAAGTTATGCAATTATCATACCACAGAATAAAAGCTGACTTATGATCAATTTTTATACGATTTGCCTGATTCTGCCAAGAAATTATCCGCCGTTGTGTCAAAAAGTGACAATTTTTGTCACCTCGATCTTTCGTCGGTTACTTCCCGGCAATTTACATGCCCTCTATCGACACCCGTGATAGGTAGCGGTAAACTTCCAGATCAGGATAGTTTCTATTCATAATCAGAAGCAATTCAATAGTCGGGATCATCTAGTCATGGCTGCCAATCCAATACAACTAAGCGGGCTTGCCAAGCGTCTTGTGGCAGATGGTCTTATAGAAAGCGAAGACGCGAAGGTTGCATCCGATGCGGCAAGAAAATCAAAAACCCCTTTCGTCACGCATCTGGTACAAAATGGCCTGGTCAGTGCCAAGTCAATTGCCAATGCTGCATCAGAAGAGTACGGAGTCCCGCTTTTCGATCTTTCGGTCTTCGACAGGAATGCGATACCACCCCATTTGGTTGAAGAAAAGCTGGTCCGAACACATCATGCTATTCCGCTAATACACCGAGGCAATAGACTGTTTGTCGCTGTTGCCGATCCGACAAATCTGATTGGACTCGACGAAATCAAGTTTGCTACTGGTTTGAACACTGAACCGATTTTAGTCGAAGAGAACATTCTCTCAGCTTTTATCGATTCATTCCTGGCGTCCGAAGAAGATGATGGTTTGGGTGATCTGGACGATGACGAGCTGGATGATATTGATCTGGAAGGGGTGGATGAACCGGGTGGTGGTGCGGATGAAGACGATAGTGTCAGCGGTGCGGATGAAACGCCGGTCGTCAGATTTATCAACAAGATGCTGATGGATGCCATCAGAATGGGGTCATCGGACCTACACTTCGAGCCATTTGAAAAATCCTACCGTGTCCGGTACAGAACTGACGGGATTCTGCATGAGGTGTCGAAACCACCGGTGACCCTGGCAAGAAAAATTGCGGCTAGACTTAAGGTTATGTCCCAGATGGACATTTCTGAGCGCCGGGTACCGCAGGATGGTCGAATCAAACTGAAGCTGTCGAAAACCAGGTCTATTGATTTCCGTGTCAACACACTCCCAGTTCTGTTTGGCGAGAAGATAGTTTTACGTTTACTCGATCCAAGCAGTGCGAAAATGGGCATCGATGCCCTGGGTTATGAGGATTATCAGAAAGACTTATATCTTGAAGCATTGCACAAACCCCAGGGTATGTTCCTGGTTACCGGACCAACGGGTAGCGGCAAGACAGTATCCCTTTATACTGGAATTAATATACTCAATACGCCCGAGCTGAACATTTCGACCGCCGAAGATCCGATTGAAATCAACCTTGAAGGCATCAATCAGTGTCCCATTAATACCAAGGTTGGCCTTGATTTCAGTGAAGCACTAAGATCCTTCTTGCGTCAGGACCCGGATATCATCATGGTAGGAGAGATTCGCGACCTGGAGACGGCGGAAATTGCAATCAAAGCTGCTCAAACCGGTCACATGGTAATGTCCACGCTACATACGAACAGCGCACCGGAAACAGTTACACGATTACGTAGTATGGGCCTTCCCGCTTTTAACCTGGCAACTTCTCTCAATCTGATCGTCGCCCAGAGGCTTGCCAGGAGACTGTGTCCGCATTGCAAGGTGCTATTGGATGTTCCAAACAGCGCCCTGCTAGAGAAGGGATTTACTGAAGAACAGATAGAGGCAGGTGTTGAAGTGTACGGCCCGGCTAGTTGTGACAAGTGCAATAATGGCTACAAGGGTCGAATTGGTATCTATGAAGTGGTGAAAGTTACCAAGGAGATATCCAAAATTATTATGGAAGATGGTAATTCACTTCAGATCGCGGAAGTATGCCAAAATGAAGGCTTCGATGATATTAACCAATCTGCCATCGTCAAAGTTATCAATGGGCTCACGAGCCTTGTTGAGGTTGAACGTGTAACCAGTGGACACTAGTGGCCCTATGCTATGTTTTCGAATTGAACGAGAGGAGTGACCTATAAGATGGCTGCTGCCAGTCAGACATTTGCGTGGGAAGGTACGGATAAATCCGGGCGCAAGAGCCACGGTGAGATCACCAGTAAAAACATCAACGTAGCGAAAGCCCAGCTACGCAAGCAGGGCATTAACCCAAAGAAAGTCAAGAAAAAGTCTGTCGGACTGTCTTTTCTCACCGCGGGAAAGAAGATCACTCCCCAGGATATATCTCTCTTTACTCGGCAGTTAGCGACCATGATGAAAGCTGGCGTACCATTGGTACAGTCTTTCGAAATTGTCGCTGATGGCGTCGACAATGATAGGATGAAGAAGCTGATTTTGAGAATTCGCGATGATATTTCAGCGGGTAATACATTTGCTTCTGCTCTTAGAAGCCATCCCGATCAGTTTGACGATTTATTCTGTAATCTGATTGATGCCGGTGAACAATCCGGTGCTCTGGAAACTATGCTCGACAGACTGGCAACTTATAAGGAAAAAACCGAGGCACTGAAAGCCAAGATCAAGTCGGCCATGAACTATCCGATCGCAGTATTGGTCGTAGCAGGAGTAGTTTCCGGGATATTGTTGATAAAGGTGGTGCCGCAATTCGAGGAGATTTTTGCGGGTTTCGGTGCGGAACTGCCGGAGTTCACGCAATTTGTCGTCGGTATGTCCGAGTGGATGCAGGAATGGTGGTTAATCATCGTGATTAGTATCGCCGCATCGATCTTTGGTTACAAGCAGGCCTATAAAAAATTCAAAACCGTACGAGATGCTCAGGACCGAGTGCAACTGAAATTACCGATAATTGGCGATATCCTCGACAAATCTGCAGTTGCAAGATTCGCCCGCACACTATCAACCACGTTTGCTGCCGGTGTGCCACTGGTTGACGCGCTGGAATCAGTATCGGGCGCAGCAGGCAATGTGGTCTATTTCGACGCCATTCAGAAAATAAAGATTGACGTGTCCAGTGGTGTACAACTCAATTATTCCATGAAGCAGACGAATGTATTTCCAAATATGGTTATTCAAATGGTCGCAATCGGCGAAGAGTCGGGTGCGCTTGATACCATGCTGGATAAAGCAGCAACCTACTATGAAGAGCAGGTGGATGCTTCTGTGGACGGATTAACCAGCTTGATGGAACCCTTGATCATGTCTTTTCTGGGTGTGGTTATCGGTGGGCTGATTATCGCCATGTACTTGCCTATCTTCCAAATGGGTGCGGTTGTCGGTGGCTAAACCCGGAAAATACTGAATGGAAGAGAGTTTTCTCGTTATTCTCGAAGCAGAATTCCCAACTTTGATCCTGACTATCGGTGCGTTGCTTGGACTGATCATAGGCAGTTTTCTCAACGTGGTTATCTATCGCCTTCCGCAGATACTGGAACAGGACTGGAAGAACCAGGCACAAACGATTCTTGAGCCGGATAGTGTCATACCCCATACGCGCACCTTTAATCTGATCTTTCCCAATTCACACTGTCCCTCCTGTGCACACGAAATCAAGCCGTGGGAAAATATCCCCGTAATCAGCTATCTGTTTCTGCGTGGTAAATGCTCAAACTGCGGCATACGCATTTCGATCAGGTACCCGCTTATTGAAACGCTTACCGCTGCAATCACAGCTATCGTATTGTTTAAATTTGGCTTAACCTCCGCCAGCCTATTTGCCCTGGTTCTGAGTTGGTGCCTTATCTGCCTCGCAATGATCGACTACGATCATCAAATCCTCCCGGACAACATTACTCTGCCGCTACTGTGGCTTGGACTAATTGCCAATTCCTTCAATGTCCTGGTTGACTTCAGGGATGCATTCTGGGGCGCCATAACCGGATACATGCTACTGTGGCTGTTGTACTGGGCATTCAAACTGATCACAGGCAAGGAAGGCATGGGCTATGGTGATTTTAAGTTACTTGCCGTATTGGGCGCCTGGATGGGCTGGCAGTCTCTGCCAACCATAGTAATTCTTTCCTCACTCAGTGGGGCGATAATAGGGGGTACGTTGATATTTTTCGGGCGCGACCGGCAGCAACCCATCCCCTTTGGCCCCTACCTGGCGATAGCAGGTTTGGTTACTTTAATATGGCAGGAACAGATCGAAAATCTTTATTACCAATTCGCGCTATCCGGAATTTGACGGTGAGTAGATTTGTGGTTGGTCTAACCGGGGGAATAGGTAGCGGTAAAACGGCTGTATCTGACCGATTCCGTGCACTGGGCATCAATATTGTAGATGCCGATATCGCTTCTCGGATTGTTGTTGAACCCGGAAAACCAGCTCTGAAGGCCATTCAGAAGCACTTCGGTGCGACCGTCATCCAGGCTGACGGTAGTCTGGACCGAGCGATTATGAGAGAAAAAGTATTCAAAGACAAACAGGAGAGAAAGTGGCTGGAACAGCTTTTACACCCACTCATTAATGAGGAGATCAGAAAAGAGCTTGCAACCAGTGCTTCACCCTATACGCTGTTGGTTTCACCATTGCTCATAGAGACGGGGCAATCCAGATTTACACAGCGTATCCTGGTTGTTGACGTGCCGCTGGAGCAGCAAATCGAGCGAACCATGGCACGAGATAACAACTCTGAAGAACAGGTGCGCAATATTATCAAGGCGCAAACTTCAAGAGAGGAACGAGTGGCCAGTGCTGACGACATTATCGTGAATGATCAGGATATCGATCAGCTGGATCGGAGTGTTTCCGAACTGCATACCAAATATTTGAAATTGGTTAATCAAGAATGACCCAGAAACAAGTGAACTGCCCCAACTGCCAGAAGCCTCTAATCTGGTCCAAAGAGAACGAATTCAGGCCATTTTGTTGTGCCCGCTGTAAATTGCTTGATCTGGGGGAATGGGCAAGCGGCCGCATGGTTGTTCCAGCCGATGCCGAATATGATGATAGTACTGCCGGTGATCTGGAAAAAGATTAGACACTTAAAGGATCTTTGATCCTTCTATCAGGTTCGATATTCAGCATTGATTTGAATATAGTCATGTGACAAATCACAAGTCCATACAGACTCAGCGACCCTGCCCCTACCAAGACTTATGCGCACAACAATCTCTTCCTTCTGCATCACTTCCGAACCCATTTCCTCATGATAATCCGGATCTCTCTCACCATTGTGCACAATGCGCACAGATCCAAGATAGATATCGATTAATCCGGTGTCCAGATCCTGCACGCCTGCTTTCCCAATAGCCATTACGATGCGTCCCCAATTAGCATCACTGGCAAAAAGAGCCGTTTTTACCAATGGCGACTCCGCAATCGCGTAGGCAATCGCCAGGCATTCATCAGAGTCTCTTCCCTGTTGCACTTTTACTTCAACAAATTTAGTCGCGCCTTCACCATCCCGTACTATTTCCTGCGCCATTTGCTGACATAGTGCGTTCAAGGCGGTTGAGAACAGATCCAATGACTCATCGGCTGTATCGATTGAAATCCCGGACTTGTGGGTCGCTGATAGCATACATGAATCGTTGGTGGAGGTATCTGTGTCAATCGTTATGCGGTTGAAGGACTGATCCACTGCTTTTTGTAATAGTGACTGCAGTAGATCTTTCTCCACTGATGCATCTGTTGCGAGATAGACCAGGAGTGTTGCCATATCCGGACGGATCATCCCGGAACCCTTACAGATTCCTGTGATGGTTATGCGTGAGCCGTTTATTAGTACCTGCTTTGAACATGCCTTGGGTCGCGTATCAGTTGTCATAATACCCCGGGCTGCCCCCGTCCATCCGGCTGTCGACAAATCAGCGAGCAGTTTCGGGTGAGCAGATATTATTTTGTCGACCGGTAGACGCTCCCCGATTACACCCGTGGAAAAGGGTAATACCTGTTGTTTTCTCAATTCAGATGAAGCCGCGATGAATTCGCAAACTCGGAGAGCATCCTCAATACCTGCGTTGCCCATGGCGGCGTTTGCATTACCGCTGTTGATGATAAAGCAGCGAGGCCTATCGAGCTCCAAATGCTGCTTACACACAGTCACAGGAGCAGCGCAGAAGATATTCTTTGTGAATACACCCACCGTAGTTGATCCTTCTGCAAGGGAGATTAGCACCGCATCCAACTCTCCCCCAGCCTTGATTCCAGCCGCTGTTACGGCCAGTGAAACTCCCTCAACGGGTAATACTTCACCCGCTAGTGGCAAGCCTACAGCCATAGTTCCATTTCCTTCTTCACGTTGCCTTCATTACAACTTGCCGTGACATAACTTGTACTTCTTTCCTGATCCACATGGACAGGGCTCATTACGGCCTACTTTTCTCTCTCTTCGCACAAAGGGAGTCGCGACTACCTCCTCTGGTTCAGATCCTATCGATGATGCTGACTCTTTCTGGAATTGCATCTTGTTGCGGGCTTCTGCTTGCCTGCGTTTCTGCTCCATGTCTTGCACATTTTCTTCCTGGCGAAATTGTACTTTCGCAAGGAATCTGACCACTTCAAATTTGACCGCATTCAGTAGTTCTTCAAATAACTCGAATGCCTCTCGTTTGTATTCCTGCTTGGGTTGCTTTTGGGCATATGCACGCAGGTGAATTCCCTGTCTTAAATAATCCATTGCAGCAAGATGCTCTTTCCAGAGGTTGTCCAGAATCTGTAGCATAATCTGCTTCTCGAACACTTTTATGTCCGGACCCAGCAGATTTCCTTTCGCTGCATATTCCTGCTTGATCTCATGAATAATTTTTTCCCTCAGGGAATCCTCATACAACTCATCATCGTCATCAAGCCATTTCTTGATGGTCAGTCGAGCATTGAATTCGGTCTGGCAAGACTGTTCCAGCCCAGCTATATCCCATTGCTCTTCCAGGCTTTGCGGTGGAATAAAACCATCAATTACCTGACTGATTACATCATCGAACAGGGCATCAATGGTTTCCGTGACATCATCACCTTCCATCAAATCATTTCTCTGAGCATAGATCATCTGGCGTTGATCGTTAGCGACATCATCATATTCGAGTAGCTGTTTGCGGATATCAAAGTTTCGTCCTTCCACTTTTCTCTGCGCTTTTTCAATTGCGTTGGTAACCATTCGATGCTCAATTGCTTCACCTTTCTCCATGCCAAGAGTCTGCATTAATCGCTTGACGCGATCCGACGCAAAAATACGCATCAGGTCATCTTCCAGCGAAAGGTAGAACCTTGATTCGCCAGGATCACCCATTCTGCCTGATCGACCACGAAGCTGATTATCTATTCTTCTGCTCTCGTGTCGCTCGGTGCCCAGAATGTACAAGCCCCCTGCCTTGATTACCTCATCATGGCGCTTCTGCCAATCCTTCCTGATCGCTTCAATCTGTTCCGGCTGCGGATCTTTGAGTTCAGCGATTTCCGCCTCCCAGTTTCCTCCGAGCACAATGTCCGTACCTCTACCTGCCATATTGGTCGCAATTGTCACAGTGCCCGATCGCCCCGCCTGGGCAATAATTTCAGCCTCCTTTTCATGGAACTTGGCGTTAAGCGTGCTGTGCTTGATTTTAGCTTTATCCAGCAGTGCAGAAAGCACTTCTGACGATTCGATGGAGGCGGTTCCCACCAGCATAGGCACACCTTTGGCTTTCAAGCGGCGAATTTCAACAGCAATGGCTTCGTATTTTTCTTCCTTGGTCATGTAAATCAGATCATCAAGGTCATTTCTGATCATTGGCACATTGGTTGGTATTACCACAACATCCAGGCCATAAATCTGTCTGAACTCAAATGCTTCGGTATCCGCAGTACCTGTCATGCCAGACAGCTTTTCATACAATCGAAAGTAGTTTTGAAAGGTTGTAGATGCCAGAGTCTGGCTTTCCTGACTAATCGGTACGCCTTCTTTGGCTTCGATCGCCTGGTGAATTCCTCCAGACCACCTTCTGCCAGGCATGGTTCTCCCCGTGTGTTCATCTACAATGATAATTTCATTGTCCTGCATCATGTATTCCACATCCCTATGGAATAACAGATGGGCTTTCAGTGCCGCATGAACATGATGCAGCAGATTCAGATTTGCTGTGCCATAGAGACTGCCGTCTTTGTCCACCAGACCCTTTTTGATTAGCAGTTTTTCAACCAGTTGATGACCACTTTCAGTGAGTTCCACATCTTTCTGCTTCTCGTCAACAAAATAGTCGCCGGGTGGTTCAACCTTGTTTAGCACGTCTTCAGGTGTTTTTTCCTGCCGTGTTAGCGATGGTATCAGCGTGTTGATTACTCGATACAGATCCGAGTTGTCTTCAATGCCACCTGAAATGATTAACGGCGTTCTTGCTTCATCTATCAGGATTGAGTCCACTTCGTCGACGATAGCGTAAAGCAATCTCCTTTGAACTTTTTCAGCGGGATTAAATGCCATATTGTCGCGCAGATAGTCGAATCCGAATTCATTATTTGTGCCATAGGTGACGTCGCACGCATAGGCGTGTTTCTTTTCTTCCCCGGTCTGACCTGCGTGGATTACACCTACAGTCATGCCGAGCGCTGCATAGACGGGCCCCATCCAGGCAGCATCCCGCTTGGCAAGGTAATCATTTACGGTGATCAATTGAACGCCTTCTGCCATAAGCCCATTGAGGTATAAAGGCAGTGTAGCAACCAGCGTTTTCCCCTCTCCTGTACGCATCTCGGCGATACGTCCCTCGTGGAGCGTAATCCCTCCCACCATCTGTACATCATAAATTCGCAGTCTTATATTGCGCTTCGCTGCTTCTCGGGTAAGTGCGAACGCTTCAGGTAACAGGTCATCCAGAGTTTCTCCGGCGGCAAGCCTGTTTTGGAACAGCTCTCTATGGTTTCTGATCTCCTCATCTGAGAGTTGGGCCATGGAGTCTTCCAACTCACTAATTTGGGATACAATCTGTCCCATCCGTTTGAGTTCGCGCTCGTTTTTACTCCCAAATATCTTGCTAAAAACCTGCATTACCATGGAGTTATCTCTTTGAAGTTCTGATTACTGGCTATAAGTGACGAAAACAAACCCATCAGGGAATGTCTGCAAGAATAATTTTTGGAAGGGATTAACGACTTGCGCGATGTATGTAGGAGGATGGATCTACTGCTCTACCGTTTTTATAGACTTCGAAATGAACGTGCGGGCCGGTGGATCGTCCGCTGCTGCCCATCAGCCCAACTATCTGACCTTTCTTGACAATATCACCCACTTTGACAAACAGTTCCTGGTGATGGCCATAACGGGTGGAAAAACCTCCACCGTGGTTGATTTCTACCATCTCACCATAGCCATAAAGCGGACCCGCATGAACAACAACACCTGCCGCAACCGATATCACATCTGCCCCTTGCTTACCGGCAAAATCCACCCCGTTATGCCATGCAAGTTTGCCGTTTATTGGGTCTGTACGTCTGCCAAATCGTGAGGACATCCAGCCTTTTCCCACAGGGCGACCGGCAATAAAAACATCTCTTTGCATCTTGCGGTCGGTAAGGAGGGTTTCCAAAACGCTGAGCTGCAGTTCTCTGTTGTCAATATCCTGCGCTAACTGAGCCAATACATCCATAAACGCCGGGGGGGTATAGGGGTCGCCCTGCTCAGAAGATTCTGGGCCTCCCAATGCAGGCGCTTGAGTAAAATCGAATTCCCCTTCGTCTAATTTGGCAATATTGGTTAATCGTTCTCCCAATGCATCAAGACGAACTATCTTGGCTTGCAACTGAGCCAGTCGAAGCGCAGACGCTTCCAGAGTATCCTCAGCATCTCTTTTTGCGATCTCGACATCCTTACCTTGATCTATAAGTACTTGTCGCCATCTGGAAACCAGATCAGCAGTGAGACCCGCTCTTTCCATCCCCAATTTGAAAGTTGCATAACCCAATGCAGCCGGAACTCCCAGGAGACCGGCAATTGCAATTCCTAAAATAAGTTTATTGGCATTAAATGATCGTGATCTGCCATTTTTCTGATTAACTACGATAAATTTCATATAATTCAGTGCTGCTACTGTGCGATTATCAACATCAGTTAAGCATTTGCCACAGTATTATTCCAATGATATGACGAATAATTCATACCACCTGAAACCAATAGCCACCCATTTCCTGGAATCATCTGGCCCATTATATCGTCTCTACAACAAAGTCCGCATCTTGAAAGGGTTCCAACAGATCATTGAAAACTGTTTACCCTCTGCGATGGTATCCCACATCAAGATATCTTCCTACAGGAACAATAGTCTGCATCTAATAATTGATAATGCCCATTGGGCCACACGACTCCGATATATCGAGCAGGATATGATCAAAAAGCTGAAATCTGTCGATGAATTCCGCCATTTGAATCGCGTTCGATATAGCGTCAGACCCGCGTATTCACCCCCCTCACACACCAGGCCTGCTCAGTCAATTTCAAGCGAAAGCGCCAAACATATTGCTTCAGTTGCTAAATATAT
Organism: Gammaproteobacteria bacterium; assembly: GCA_030123805.1. GTDB lineage: Bacteria > Pseudomonadota > Gammaproteobacteria > Pseudomonadales > Azotimanducaceae > JASJXV01. Next base: position 22,810 of record JASJXV010000017.1, on the reverse strand, counting down.
CGAAGATGAGCAACTACGCAAAGCGCTAATTAAGCTATCCAAAGCAAAACCACCCTAAAATGATCAAACCAGGCTGTTTGCAGCCTTTAATCTGCATAAATAGGGCGACTATACGAAATTGGAGATTGCTCCTCCTCACCGAAGGTTACGATTTCCCATGCATCTTGCTGTGAGAGAAGCGCCTGTCGCAACGCATGGTGTGTTTTGTGCCCGGATTTGTATCCCTCGAACGAACCTATAACACTATGTCCCAATACATATAGATCGCCAATAGCATCCAATATTTTATGTCTGACAAATTCATCTTCCTGCCGGAGTCCATCATCATTTAAGACTCGATAGTCATCTACTCCGACTGCGTTATCCAGGCTTGCGCCCAACATCATGTTATTTTCCTGTGCTTGTTCTACCTGCCGCATAAAACCGAAGGTTCGTGCACGGCTGACTTCCTTAACGAAGGAAGTGGTAGAAAAATTTACGCTGGCTTGTTGGGTTTTAATGACAGGATTGTCATAAACGATGGTGTGACTTACTCGGAAGCCATTATAAGGTTCCAATATTGCATATTCATCATCGAATGCAACTGCTGAGACCTTGACTTTCTTCTTGATTCGAATGAATTTCTTGGGACTCGGCTGCTCTTCAATCCCGGCAGACTGAATCAGAAATACAAATGTTGCAGCACTGCCGTCCATGATGGGTATTTCCGGTGCACTGACCTCAACATCCGCGTTGTCGATACCCAAACCGGCAAACGCTGCCATAAGATGCTCGATAGTTGCGATACGGTGTTCTGATTTGACTAGAGTGGTGGCGAGGGTAGTGTCTCCTACGAATTCTGTACGTGCTTCTATCCTGACTTGTGGGTCTAAATCAACCCTTGTGAATACGATCCCCGTATCTATCGGCGCAGGCTTGAGGGTTAAATAGACTTTTTCACCTGTGTGCACACCAATCCCGGTCGCTCTGATAATATTCTTCAGCGTTCTCTGTTTGATCATCTTATTTTTTTCTTCTCATATGCATGGACTGCTCGAGGTCGGCTAACTCATCTGAAGCCGTTAATCATCTGGTTTGAATCCAGTGGATGATTTATCTTTGCGTGACCCTACCTTCCGGTTAGCCACCAGAAAAAAGCGGCGTATGATAACAAACTTGGCGACGGGTAACAGCGATTCCCCCATAAATAATTGCTTCCAGCCAAGCACACCAACTCAAATGCGGTGAGCTATTCGGCCTCGTATCTAAGACCACGACAGATCCAAATAGTTGCACGACTATACTTGCTGATCGATCAATCTGCCTGCCGCCTCAGAAAAGCCGGGATATCCAGATACTCCATGTCACCTTTACCCGCCAGCGCATCATCCTGTGCCTGCCGCTGGCTGTTGCGCAAGACTGTCGGTTTGTCGAAACCTCCATAATCTATCTGTCCATCGCCGGCGATGCGCTTTCTGGTGTTATCGATGACCGTTCTGGGCATTTCTGCTTCCACCTGACCCAACCCGGTAGCCACTATAGTGACACGCATTTCATCATTCATATCCCGATCTATCACAGTGCCCACAACTATCGTCGCATTCTCGGAAGCAAACTCCTCAATGGTTGCACCGACTTCAGCGAATTCACCCAAAGATATGTTTTCCCCGGCCGCTATATTTACCAGAATTCCCCTCGCGCCATTGAAATCAATATCTTCCAGTAATTGGCTCTGAATAGCTGATCTTGCGGCATCTCTGGCACGATTCTCACCGCTAGCTTCTCCGGTACCCATCATGGCAGTTCCCATCTCGGACATAACCGTGCGGACATCAGCAAAATCGACATTCATTATGCCCGGTCTGATGATCAGATCCGCAATTCCCTGGACCGCGCCTAAAAGCACATCATCCACAGCGCTAAAAGCCTCCAGCAGGGGGGTATCTGGTCCCATGACTTCCAGAAGCTTTTCATTGGGAATCGTGATCAGCGAATCGACGTAGGTTGCGAGTTCTTTGATGCCAGCCTCCGCTATTTGCAGTCGTTTGCGCCCTTCAAATTGAAAAGGCTTGGTCACCACGGCAACCGTGAGTATATTCAGTTCCTTTGCCACCTCAGCTACAACCGGTGCACCGCCTGTTCCTGTACCTCCACCCATACCTGCAGTTATAAAAACCATGTCTGCACCGTCCAGAATTTCAGCGATGCGCTCACGGTCTTCCAGCGCGGCTTCCCTCCCAAGTTCCGGATCTGCACCCGCTCCCAGTCCCTTGGTGATGGATGAACCTAACTGCAGCATGGTTTTTGCCGAGAGATTTTTTAACGCCTGTGCGTCAGTATTTGCACAGATAAAATCAACACCTTCAATATTCCTATCAATCATGTGCTGAACAGCATTTCCACCACCACCTCCCACACCAATCACCTTGATAATGGCGCTTTGAGGTGCACTATCAACCAACTCAAACATTTTTATATCTCCTATTTTAAGCGAGCCAGGAAGACTGGCAGGAACAATCCTGACAGGTTCCCGATTTTAATAATTCCCCTTAAACCACTTTTTGAGTCTTTCAAGCATTCCTTCTTGCACCACTCCTGCACCAGACCACTCCCCATTAACCGCATTCTGGTTTCCATAAAGCAACAATCCAACGGCGGTGGAATAGATGGGGTTTTTCACGATATCTACCAGCCCGGAAAAACCTTGTGGTCTTCCAATACTCACCGGCATATGAAAAATTTCTTCCGCGAGCTCGACGACACCCTCCATCTTCGACGCACCTCCGGTTAACACAATTCCCGCTGCCACCAGATCTTCAAACCCACTTCTTCTCAATTCTGCTTGTATCAAAGTAAACAACTCTTCGTATCGAGGTTCAACCACCTCCGCCAGCGCCTGGCGCGACAAGTCTCTATCAGCTCTGTCACCAACACTCGGCACTTTGATCATCTCATTTTCACCAGCAATTTTAGCCAGAGCGCAGGCATATTTGATTTTTATTTCCTCCGCGTGTGGCGTCGGCGTTCTGAGGGCCATGGCAATATCGTTAGTTACCTGATCACCCGCAATTGGAATGACCGCCGTATGTTTTATTGCACCGTCAGTGAAGATTGCAATATCAGTAGTGCCACCACCAATATCCACAAGACAAACACCCAACTCCTTCTCATCTTCCGTAAGGACGGCCTGGCCCGATGCTAACTGCTGAAGAATGACTTCCTCCACTTCGAGTCCACATCGACGAATGCACTTTTCAATATTCTGTGCAGCGTTGACTGCACAGGTGACCAGGTGGACTTTGGCTTCCAGTCGCACTCCTGACATGCCGAGTGGTTCTTTAACACCTTCCTGGCTGTCGATAACAAATTCCTGGGGCAGAATGTGCAGTATTTTCTGATCAGCAGGTATCGCCACGGCGCGAGCCGCGTCTATGACTCGCTCTATATCGGGCTGATACACCTCTCGATCTCTGATAGCGACAATCCCGTGAGAATTCATGCTACGAACATGATTCCCTGCAATACCGGCCGAGACTGAATGAATCTGACATCCCGCCATCAGTTCTGCTTCTTCAACTGCTCGTTGTATGGACATTACCGTCGACTCGATATTGACAACCATACCTTTTTTCAAACCCCGAGACGGATGACTACCAATGCCAACGACTTCAATGAGGCCCTCAGGCGTCACCTCGCCAACGATACACACAACCTTGGAAGTTCCGATATCCAACCCGACAATCATTTGATTTCCAGAGGGAGTACTCATAGTGCAATATCTCTCTTCAGACTAGTAATTTCTGCGTAACATTCGCCCGAACATTTTTTTTGTTTCCAGTTCACTGCCACCCCGTTCGGGTAACGAGTGTCGATGCCGGCAATATCCATAAACCGATCGGCGGACTCCAGCTCTCTGTAGACTCTCAGGAATCTGCGCATCCGTTCCATGATATCTTCCTTTCCCAACCTTATTGAGATATCTCCAAGCACAAACGACCACCCACCTCTATCGTTTAATCCAAGCGAACTAATCGTACGACCCGTTACACCTACCACACTGTTCAATTTCTGAAACTGCCACATCACCAGCCGCTCAGCACCTTTTGGCCCTTGTAAAAAGGGAAGGTCATGATCGCCCAGAAACTCCGAACTGAACACATTGCCATCACTATTCAAGTATTCATTTTCATTCCAGTGAGCCAAAGGAACTTGTTCCTCTAAATGAATATTCATTCTGTCCGGCCAGATTTTTCGTATACTGGCAAGGCGTATCCATGACAGTTCTTCCAGTCCGACCTTTATTTCTTCGATAGTCAGCGCCTCAAGATTCAGGTTGGCGAGCTGCCGATTTACAGCATTTATTTTCCTGTCTGATACTATCCCCTGGATATCAATGAACCTTACTTTGACAGTCAGGAGTGTGCCGAAATAACCACTTAGTAAAGGCGCGATAACAATAGCCAACATAACTACCAGGCACACTACAATAACCTTCATATGCTTTGAGATCTCTGTTTTCATCGGCGCAAGTATCATTGCACACCAACCTTGCGACTCGCCCATAGTTCCGCGATATTTCTAGCCAGCTTTGCAGTCTCACCTGCACCTTGAGTTATGACAATATCACCATCGTTAATCAGGTCTTCAAGCACTGCCGGTACAGCCTCGATTCGTTCCACGTAAACCGGATCCACACGACCTCGTTGACGTATGCTCCCGCAAAGACTGCGACTATCGGCACCACTGATCTCTCGCTCTCCTGCAGCGTAGACTTCCAGAAGTATCAACAGATCAACTTTGGAAAGGACGTCAACAAAGTCTTCATACAAATCACGGGTTCGACTATATCTGTGGGGCTGATAAATCATCACTAATCGCCTTCCCGGCCAGCCCACGCGAATAGCCTCGATGTTAGCCAAAACCTCAGTTGGATGATGGCCATAATCATCTATAAGAAGGAAACAACCCCGGCTACTCCTGAATTCTCCATGCTCCTCAAAGCGTCGCGCGACGCCTTCAAACCCGGCTAGACCGCTGAGGATGTCCTGCCTGGATATACCCTCATCTGACGCCACGGCTATGGCAGCAGTGGCATTCTGGACGTTATGCCGGCCCGGCATACCAACCGTAATAGTCAACTCATCGCCCTGTGGTTTTCTTTGCACTGTAAACCTACTCTGTTTTCCAATTTGACTCATTTCCAGAATTGAATAATCTGCCGTAGAATCAAATCCGTAACTCACCACACTTCTGTCCAATTTCGGGATAATTTCGCTGACCACAGGGTCATCTATACAGCACACCACAACACCATAAAAAGGAAGGTTATGCACGAACTCGATAAATGCATGCTTCAATTTTTCGAAACTACCCTCGTAGGTCCCCAGGTGATCGGTATCAATATTTGTCAACACCACCACCATGGGTTGAAGATGTAAAAAAGAGGCGTCACTTTCATCAGCTTCTGCAACAAGATAACGGCTGGCACCCAACTGAGCATTGGTATTGGCGCTCTTCAACAATCCCCCAATGACGAACGTTGGATCCAGTCCTCCGCTGGCAAGAACAGACGCGATCATGCTGGTAGTGGTTGTCTTGCCGTGCGTACCAGCTACTGCGATTCCATGTCTGTAACGCATCAACTCTGCCAGCATCTCAGCTCTTCTTATAACGGGAATATGTTTTTCCTTTGCCGCCTGTATCTCTTCGTTAGATGTATCAATAGCACTTGAACGCACGACTACATCAGCACCCACTATGTTGCTTTTCTCGTGTCTGTAGAACAGCGTCGCACCCATCTTTTCCAGTCGTTCAGTTACCGCAGTTCTGGTCAAATCGGAACCGGATATCCGATAGCCTTGATTTATCAAAATTTCAGCAATACCGCACATCCCCGCACCACCTATGCCAATGAAATGGATTCTATCAATTCGTCTCATTTCAGGAATTTCAATCACGCTTTGTTTTACAGATCTTTTAACCATGTCGATCTCTCGAACTCGCCGCTACCAATCTCTGCTCATAATCGATTCGCAACAGGATAGCGACCAGCATGCAACTAACTACCAGGCTGTTACCGCCATAACTAATGAAGGGTAACGTCAATCCCTTAGTGGGAAGCAGGCCCAGATTCACACCAATGTTGATAATGACCTGGATAGCAAGTAAGAAGGAGATACCGAATGCAAGGTATGCGGCAAAAGCATCCCCGCCGGACTGGGCTCGTTTTCCAATCAGGAAACCTCTGGTAATCATGCAGCCGAATAAAGAAATCACGAGGACTGCACCAATAGCTCCCAATTCTTCCGCGACAACTGAGAAGAGAAAGTCTGTGTGGGCTTCCGGCAAGAAAAACAGCTTCTGTATACTATTACCTAACCCCAACCCAAACCACTCGCCTCTACCAAAAGCAATCAAGGCTTGAGTCAGTTGATATCCACCCGAAAATTGATATTCCCAGGGATCAGTAAATGCGTTAAATCTGGCCAACCTGTATGGCTGCAATACAGCCGCACCGGCAACAGTCACGACGCTTACAATCACAACGCCAACATACTTGCCCAGAGGTACACCAGCCAGAAATATCAGCCCCATGACAGAAGCCATTATCACGACCACTGCTCCGAAATCCGGTTCCAGAAGTAGCAATATTGAAATCAGGGAAACCAACGCAAGCGGTTTGAAAAATCCGGCCCATTGGTTAAGTAGTTCTTCTCTCCTGCGCACGAGGTATCCTGCCATGTACACAATAACGAACAGTTTTACAAACTCGGAACCCTGAATTGAAAAGAATCCTAACGATATCCAGCGAGTGCTCCCGTTAACCTGACGACCGACCCCTGGTATTAGCACCGCTATCAACAGAAGAAATGCGACAACCAACAGTATCCAGTCAATTTTCTGCCACCTCTTTACTGGTACCATCAGGGTCAGAAAACCTATACACAGACTAATCACCACAAATACACTATGCTTGATCAACAAGTGGAGAGGACTACCATAAAGTCTCGCCGAAATTTCGGTTGTCGCCGAAGCTATCATTACATATCCCAACACAAGCAAAATGACAGTCACCATTGACAGCACCGGATCAAAAGGTAATGAAGCCTTCTGACTAGAGTGATGTCTTACGGCCATGCTAGTGCTCATAATTGACCCTCACCTTCCCCGACAACATATTCTTTCACTACCGAGGTAAACGCTTCACCTCGATGCATGTAATCGTCAAACATATCAAAGCTGGCGCAAGCAGGTGAGAACAACACGACGTCTCCCCGTGACGCTATGGTCATTGCCTGTGAGAACGCAGCACTTAGGTTGTTGCATCGCACTACCTCAACCACATCAGAAATTGCTGACTCAATTAACTTTGAATCCCTTCCATACAAGATAGCTGCTGTTGCATATTTACTGACAGATTTTTTCAGTTGGGTAAAGTCAGCACCTTTACCTTCACCCCCGGCAATCAACAGGATCTTGCCCTTGAGCCCTGTCCCCAATCCACAAACAGCAGCGTTTGTGGCTCCGACATTGGTTGCCTTGGAGTCGTTGTAGACATTTACATCATTGATGTTGGCAACCCATTCACACCTGAAAGGCAATCCTTTAAACACTCGAAGAGATTCAACAATGGCCGCCATGGGTATTTCTGCCGCACGTGCAATTGCAATGCTCGCTAATGCATTGATAAAATTGTGCTTGCCTCGGGTTTGCAGGTCCGATGCCGGAAGCAATCTTTCCGACCCGCACATCAAAAAGGGTGTTCCATCTGTCCAACTCAATCCAGCTTGCTTCTCTGTTGCTGGTTCGTCCTCCCCAAAACTCCAGACATCTGTATCAATTCCTTCACGCCAGTGTGTGTCCGCTCTATTAATTACTACTCTGGAGCACCCTCTGAATATCCTTTCCTTGGCTCTGCGATAATCCTCTTCAGATGCATATCGATCCAGATGATCTGCACTTATGTTCAGTATGGTCGCGACCTGTGCAGAAAGGTTATGTGTGGTTTCTAATTGAAAGCTCGAAAGTTCCAGCACGTATAACTCAGCTTGCTCATCCAGTAGATCGAGTGCCGGAATACCCAGATTCCCACCTATACCAACTCTCAAACCCGCACGCATGGCCATCTCGCCCACCAGGGTAGTCACCGTGCTTTTTCCATTGGATCCTGTGATTGCTATTATCGGAGCAGCGGCTGCATGGCTAAAAATGTCTATATCGCCTGTAATCGATACCCCTTCTTTTTTAGCTGACACAATTTCCTTTGTCTTTAAAGGCACGCCAGGGCTTACCACAAGCTCATGAACAACACGCGGATCTATATGCCACTCTGTTCCGGCACTGACTTTGATATCGGGCATCTCTTCCTTTAGTTGCTGCAAATATGGCGGTTTATCGCTGTTATCGACAATCTCGAAAGGAATCTTTTTCGCTCGAAAATAACGCGCACAGGAATAGCCGGTTTTCCCCAGACCGACAATTACTTTGTGCGTCGATTGCATCATCTATAGAATCCCCATATTGAGACTTGTGCCTGAGCAACTAGCTAAAGGCATGGCGCACCTCTTCAAAATCGCTGTAATGGTATCTTTTCCCCTTTATCTCCTGATAATCTTCGTGCCCCTTTCCGGCAATCAGCAAGACATCGTCACGATTCGCCCGACTGATCGCCAACTGAATGGCTTTAGCCCGATCAGTCTCTACTACCACTTGAGTAAGGTCTTCAATGCCAGCAAGAATATCTTCGATGATAGCCTCGGAAGGTTCATGCCGCGGATTGTCGTCGGTTATCACCACGTGATCGCTCAACTGCACGGCTATTCGTCCCATCTGCGCCCTTTTCCCCCGATCCCTGTCACCACCACAACCAAACAGACACCACAAGGCTCCACTACAATGATTGCGCAGCGTCTTGAGGACTTTGTCCAGCGCATCGGGTGTATGTGCATAGTCAACTACAACGTGAACCCCACTGTCTGACTCAATTCGATCCATTCGGCCTTTAACATTGTCAAGCTCTCCCAGTCTCTCCGTCACCAGATCCATCGGATAGCCTTCAGCGCACAGCACACACAGCACAGCTAGCAAATTACTCAAGTTGAACACGCCATATAGCCTGGTCGATAGAAACCCAACACCCCAGGGCGAGGTAACCGTCGCGCTTATACCATCCGCATTCTGGGATATATCGGTGCTGTAAACTTCCGCCATAGAATCTTCTGTACTATAGCTGATGACTCGCATGCGGCCTTTCAATTCCGCGATCATTTCACGACCAAATAGATCATCATGATTGAGAACTGCGGTTTTTATATCCGGGAATTCGAAAAGACTTTTTTTGCTGTTTCTGTAGCCTTTTTCGTCCTTGTGATAATCAAGATGATCTCTTGTGATATTGGTAAAAATCGCTATTCCGATCCTGGTGCCATTCAGGCGCCCCTGGTCCAGGCCATGAGAGGAAGCCTCCAGCACCACGGCTTGCGCGCCCTGCGCCAGCATTTCATCTAAATACTTTTGCGTATCCACGGCATTGGGTGTTGTAAGACCGAAGGACTTCAGCTGATCACCAACCCCATAGCCCAGTGTGCCTATAACACCGCAGCGAACACCTAACTTGTTCAGCGCCTCTGATAAAAAGTGGCAACAGGAAGTCTTGCCATTGGTGCCAGTTACGGCAATAACATTCATCTTTTCAGACGGATCACAGTAAAATCTACTGGCAATGCAGCCTATCTGTTTACCAAGTTCATGTACTGATTCGTTGGGAATATTTATTGAATCAATCAGCTCGAGCGACAGGTCATCACCCGCCTCGTAGAGTACGGCAATGGCCCCATTCTTGACGGCGTCGGGTATGAATTTTCTCCCATCTGTTTCCCGTCCCGGAATAGCAAAAAAGAGATCACCGGCTTCAACCAGCCGACTATCCAACCTCAACCCTGTGACCACCAGAGTTTCAGGCAAGCGGGTCTCAGGAAAGATATCCTTTAATCGTCTGGCTGGATTCCTATCCTGCATTAGACTGCCTCATCTATATTGTTGGGAGGCACATTCAACAACCGCAGAGCTCCCGAGATCACGCGAGAAAATACGGGCGCCGCAACAGAACCTCCGCTATATTCTTTTGATTTTGGGTCATTGATCAGTACAACAGCTACCAGTCTGGGATTTTCAGCGGGCGTAATACCTGCAAAAAAAGCCAGATGGCGAGTATCTTGATAACCTGTTTCGCTCACTTTTCTTACTGTCCCTGTTTTACCTGCAACGGTGTAGGAACTGATATTCGCGCGTGATCCGGTGCCTTCGGTTACGACTTTCCTTAACATGGCCATTAAGTCTGAAGCAACATGCGTCTCCATCACACGAACATTTTGGACATCCGGCGACTTTAAAAAAGAGGCGGGTCTCTTTATTCCCCCGCTTGCAATTGTGAGATAAGCACTTGCGATCTGCAGTGGTGTTGCCGTTAATCCGTACCCATAAGCAAATGTGGCTCTATCTATGGCTTTCCAACTACGATAATTTGGTAGCTCACCGGTGCTCTCTCCGGGAAATCCACTCCCTGTGGACTGTCCGAAACCAACCTGATTGAACATGTTCCAGACGTCTTGCGCCTCAAGACTTAGCGCTATTTTCGTAATTCCCACCTGACTGGAATGTATTATCACTTCTGCCACTTCCATAATTCCCCGATTGCTGGGATCCCTGATTGTATTGTTGCCGACTCTGATGAAACCGGGATGTGTGTCAATTTTTGATTTGACATTAAACTTTCCTGTCTGCAGGGCAGCTGCGACCGTAAACGGCTTTACGGTAGAACCCGGTTCGAATACATCTGTGACGGATCGGTTTCGCACATGGTCAAGATTTATTTTTGCTCTGTTGTTAGGATTGAACGAAGGTTGATTGACCATAGCCAACACTTCTCCGGTGGCCACATCAAGAATGACAACCGATCCCGATTCGGCTTTATAGCGCTGCACAGCCGTCTTCAGTTCTCGATAAGCATGATATTGAACCCGCAAATCCAGACTAAGCGACAGTGATCTTCCCGGTCTTGCTTCTTCTAAGGGCCGAATGTCTTTTACCACCTGACCGTACAAATTCTTCAGCACTTCTTTACTGCCCGGTTTCCCCTTTAACCAATCGTTATAAGCCAGCTCTATCCCCTCTTGGCCCTCATCGTCAATATTGGTAAAACCCAACACGTGCGCAGTGACTTCACCTGCTGGATAAAAGCGGTGAAACTCTCTTGCAACGTAAACACCAGGAACTTTCAAGTCTATAAGTGGTTTAAGGCGATCCGGTGAGATATGCCTTTTCAGATAAACAAAATTTTTGTTCTTATTTTTGTGCAACTTTTTCCGCACCACCTGTGGATCAACTTTAATGAATTCAGCAAGCAACTCAATTTGCTCCACGCCATCGCCTAGCAACCGTGGATTCACCCACAAGGATCCGACCGGACTGCTAATGGCAAGCGGTTTTCCGCGACGATCCCTGATCATGCCTCGATGAGCACCAATCTTCTCAACTCTTACAGTTCGCGCATCGCCTTGCTTTTGTAAAAAATTCCGCTCACTTATATGCAGGTCAAAGACTCGCCAGATCATAACCAGGGCGACGCCCAGCAATCCGACGAGCACTATATTCAACCGCATGTAGGTCATCTCTTATCTCTCTCCATAAGCCCACCTTGATCCATTATTCAAGCCCGCCAATGTCTAAAATTCCGCTTCGATACTTCTAGCGGCCACTCTCCTTCACCATGACGATTTCATTGGCTGCAGGTATTCTCATGGCCAATTTCGAATGCGAGATTTTTTCCACCCGGCTGTACTCTGACCAGGCACTCTGTTCCAGCAACAACTTCTCATATTCGTGATCCAGGAAATCCTGGTTTTTCTGCAGACTCTGCAACTCTCCATATAACTGCCTGTTCAGGTGAACCACATGAATAACCCCAACTGCCGATACCAACAGGATCGACACCAGAGTCAATGCTGTAAGGACTGATCGACTGATGAGGTATTTATATAATTGCATCTGTAGGGTCGTATGTTCCAAGATCATATGTTCCAGGACAATTGTGCCCGCTGGCCTTCTTATAACTTCACTGCAACTCTCATCACCGCACTTCTTGCGCGGGGATTACGGCTGATCTCCTCTGCGCCTGGCTTTGCAGCTTTGCCTAATCTCCTGAGTTTTCTATTTAACATTTCATCTTTGATTGGGAGTTTCCCGGGAAAGGGATCGCCCTTTTCTTTTTCTCGGATAAAACGTTTAACAATTCTGTCTTCCAGAGAATGGAAGCTGACAACCACCAGTCTCCCATCCCTCGCCAATAGATCTACAGCTTCATTCAACCCGGTTCGCAGATCGTCCAACTCATTGTTAATATGGATTCTCAAGGCTTGAAAGCTTCTTGTTGCCGGGTGTTTGTACCTGTCGCGAAAAGGAATTGCATCCTCAATCAATTTCACCAGGTCCAGGGTGGTTTTTACGTCTCTCACTCCACGTTCGGTGACTATTTTTCTCGCGATTCTTTTTGCGAACCTTTCCTCTCCATACTCTTTGATTACGGCTGCAATTTCCCTTTCCTCTGCAACCCGTAACCAGTCTGCTACCGTGTCCCCTTCGGTTTGATTCATTCGCATATCCAGCGGACCCAGACGGCTAAAGCTGAACCCCCTTGCGGAGTCATCCAGTTGTGGTGATGACACTCCCAGATCCATCAATACACCGTGCAGCAACCCCATGCCGTTTTCGGTGACAATCCTCTCCAGCATCGAAAAAGATCCATGCACCACGCTGACTCTGGGTTCATCTCCGAACCTGTCTCGGGCATGCTCAATAGCCTCAAGATCCTTGTCAATCACCAGCAAGCGCCCGTCAATACCCAGCCGTGATACGATTTCCGCACTGTGTCCACCTCGGCCATAGGTACAATCGACATACTTGCCCTGCAAATCTGTCATCAACTCATCTATCGCTTCCTTTAACAACACGGTCATATGGTTCATGGTCAATACCTGTATACGAACCCTGCTGGGAACATCGTCCCCTATAGCGATAACATCTGAAGTTCGGTGGGACCTTCCATCGTTGACTCCTCCTCTAACCAGGCATCTCTTCTTTCTATCCAGTGATCCTCGCTCCACAGTTCCAGCTTGTGTCCCTGTCCTAACATCACTGCTCTCTTCTCCAATTTCGCATATTCGCGCAAAGGTTGGGTCAACAGGATTCTGCCATTAGTATCCAACTGGATATCCGTTGCATGGCCAATGAGCAACCTTTGAACGCGCCTTGAGGCAGGATTGAAACTGGAAAGAGATTCGACTTTGCGCTGAATGTCTTCCCATCTGGGTAGTGGGTAGACAAGCAAGCAACGTTCATCAGTGTCTATGGTCACCACAAGATGTCCGTCACAATGTTCAGACAACAGATCACGATACCGGGTAGGGATAGCAAGCCTACCCTTGGAATCCAGATTGATGATGTTAACTCCCCTAAACAAGACGCATTCCCCACTCGATGGAACCTAATGCCACAAAATCACACTTTTACCCACATTTTCTCACGATGGCACAGTAAAAGCCGCCAGTCCCCTTGTCAAGTGAGAGGAAAAGCGTTTCAGAGGTGAATTTGTCTTTAAACACAATAACTTAGCGAAAAAATTGCATCTTTAAATCAGGAATACACAGGAACGGATGTGATTACAACCAGATACAACTAAAACTTAAAGTAACTTGTTAAGTGTGTTAGTTTTTAGACTATTTAGGAATAAATAACTCATTTTATATACTGAGAGCCGACCGATAAGCCGGGTTCTGTCGTGGACAATCATTCATCTGGGATGTACGTCACCATACACCTCATGCGACCTACCCGAATCCTCGATGCGGACCACATAATGGATTCCTATTTGGTCTTGCTCCAGGTGGGGTTTGCACTGCCACGAATGTTACCATACGCGCGGTGTGCTCTTACCACACCATTTCACCCTTACCTATACGGGATAAGCCAGTATTAGGCGGTATATTTTCTGCTGCACTTTCCGTAGGCTCACGCCCCCCAGGTGTTACCTGGCACCTCGTCCTGTGGAGCCCGGACTTTCCTCTAGCCATGCCAGTCCTTTCGGAATAGACAAGGATAGCGATTGTCTGGTCGACTCTCGCTGTGCAGAATAACGCTCACATCCAATAAACTCAAGTGTATGAGGCATGTGCTCTGACGGAAAATCCACTACAGCGCAAACGCCTCTGTGTTACGTTGAATCATATTTCCCCTTCAACTTGAGTATCAATTTGTACAACTCTTGCCGGTTTGCTCCGGTCAGCTTATGGGCTATTCTAGCCGCTTTTCGGGGTGGCAACTCATCCAGTAAAACCTTAAGCAGCTCGGGCAGATCGGCAGACGACTGTTTGCCTGCCATTCCCCGGAGCAGCAGCACAAATTCTCCCCTGGCTTTTATCTCACCTGTTGCGAAACTACCAAGGACGTCATCGAGTTCTTTACGCACCACCTGCTCATAGACTTTAGTCAATTCTCTGGCAACTGAAACCAGTCGCTTACCCCCGAAAATATCCTTCATATCGGTGAGAGTGCTGATTATTCTGTGCGGAGCTTCAAAAAAAATAATCGTTCTCGATTCATTTGCAAGCGACTGCAATCGCTTTTGTCTTGCGCGCTGTTTCGCGGGTAGAAATCCTTCAAAAACAAATCGATCTACCGGCATACCCGCCACACTGAGTGCCGCCATGAGGGCGCTTGCACCCACCACGGGTATAATCTCAACACCACTCGATGTGGCCAGATCCACCAAAGAGAAACCCGGATCGGATAGTAGTGGCGTCCCGGCATCCGAGATCAATGCGATGCAAAGACCGCCCTTGATCTTTTCTATCAATACAGGTGCAAATTGTTTTTCATTGTGATCATGCAAGGCGACTAATGGGGTATTGATTTGTAACTGCCGCAGTAGTTTTGCGCTGTGCCGCGTATCCTCTGCCGCGATAAGATCCACCTCTGACAAAACACGTTTGGCACGATCAGTGATATCTTCGAGATTACCAATCGGAGTGGCAACGATATATAAACTTCCCATTGACATTATGGATTCTCCAATCAGTTTCTAATGCATCGCACCGGGAGGCTGTCCGAGATGTCGGACAGCCTCCCGGTATTGTACCAAGGTGGCTCTGATGAATCGGGTTCTTACTTCAGATCGCACTCATTCGGCAGTACCCGTACTCATCATACCGTAGTAATATCCACTATTGGTTGCAGAATTAGTCGGGACATATGAAACCTCTTACGAGCAATTATCTGTTAATCGTGATTATGCTGACGCTTGCAGCATGTGCATCACAGCCAAGCCGTGATAGCGTGCAAGAAAAGAAAGTCGTATCTCAAAAAGATGATGTGCAAAGCTTACTCGTCGCTGCTGAACGAACGTCCTCGCCGGAATCGGAAACACTCAAACTGAAAGCAATGGCAATCTTACTTTCACGCCAGGATTTATCACAAGCAGAATTAGTCCTATCCACAATCCGCGAGCCAAATCTGACAACTCAACAGAGAATAAAATTTATAAGATTTCAAGCCGAATTGGCTCTGGCCAGAGATCTACCCAAAGACGCCTTGAACTGGCTTTCATCAGAGCATATCCCCGAGAGCGAGATTTCACGGGAAGATCAGATATCGCTTAGTCTATTGAGAGCAACCGCATACTATGCTGCCAGAAGCTTTCTTGCCAGTGGTACTGAATTGATTTATATCGATAACCTGCTAGACAGCCAGCAACGTTTGCTGAATCATGAAAACATCTGGAATGCTCTGACTGAACTTCCCGAAGACACGCTAACCAGGCTCGCTACTATGGCCGTCACCAGTGACATGAGAGGGTGGTTATCACTAGCGGCCCTGGCCAAAAAATATCGAGATGATCCTACCACCCAGTTGCAAGAGCTCAGTAAGTGGAGACAGATCTGGTCATATCATCCCGCAACAAAACTTCTTCCTTCAAGTCTGATGCTGCTGGACAATATCGTGCGAAACCAGCCTGGCCAAATAGCATTGCTCCTGCCCCTGCGAGGGGAACTTGCTGCCTATGGCAACGCAATCAGGGACGGTTTTCTAGCGGCTCACTACCAAAATAAAAGCCGCAATGATTCACTGCCCCGAATCACCATCTACGATTCTTCCCCTGCTGACATCGGCAATGTGTATCAACAGGCAATCAATGAGGGAGCTGAGTTTGTTGTAGGCCCACTGGACAAGAACAAGGTAGCTGAACTCAACAAATTGCCTGAATTAGCGGTACCAATCCTGGCGTTGAACCGCGCATCTGCAAAAAAAAGTGCGCCACAAGGGATTGCCAGAAACATCTACCAGTTCAGTCTCTCGCCTGAAGACGAAGTTGTTCAAGTGGCAAAGCAAGCCTGGCAGGAGGGACTCAGGCGTGCACTGGTGATAGTACCGGACGATGAGTGGGGTATGCGTAATGGTACAATCTTCATGGACACCTGGAGTTCTCTGGGCGGTGATATTGCAGATGTCACTTTTTTCAGTACCAGTCGAGACTACTCTGAAATGGTACAATCACTACTTCAAGTAGACGCAAGTGAAAAACGCGCATCGGATCTTCGCCGCACTATCCGTGAGCGATTCGAATTCAACCCTCGGCGCAGGAGAGATATCGATTTTATATTCCTGTTGGCTAATCCAAATCAGGCCAGAGGTATCAACCCGACTCTGGCATTCTTCTACGCTGAAGATCTTCCAGTCTATGCCACGTCCCACATAAATTCCGGATCGGATTCGCGGCTTGACTCCATCGATCTGAATGGGATCAGATTTTGCGATATCCCCTGGAAACTCACAGAATCAGGTCCCTTGTTCCAGAGTATCCAACAAAATTGGCAGGCTTCCCGTGGCTCCCTGGCCCCCTTCTATGCTTTGGGAGTCGATGCCTATCATCTTTACCCCAGACTGAATCAGTTAGAGCAAATACCTGGTGATAAGCTTTTCGGTATGACGGGTGTACTCACATTGAATAATAATCGAGTTATTGTCAGACGCCTGACCTGGGCTCAAATAAAGAACGGCAAAGTGAGAGCTATCCCTATGGTGATAGACCAACTACCCGTATCTACTCAACGACAGGACTTCTAATGGGTTCAGAAGACACACCAGCCCATCTACATGTAGGGCAAGTAGCCGAGCAAACCGCTTTGGCATTCCTCAAATCCAAAGGACTAGAACTTCTGGAACAAAACTACCGCTACAAAACCGGTGAAATCGATATCATAATGCGTGATCGAGACACTCTTGTGTTCGTTGAGGTCCGTTATCGGAAGAGCAATCGTTATGGATCTGGCGCGGAAACGGTCACATTCTCCAAGAGAAAACGTATAATAAAAACAGCCAATCACTTTCTGGTGAAAAAAAAGTATACGGACAAGCGATGTCGCTTTGATGTGATTTCTGCAAGCGGACAAACAGATGTTGGTATGAAACTGGATTGGATTAAAAATGCTTTTGATTAGATACGGGGAGATAGTATGAAGTCCATTTTGATCATTTCGGTTATTTGTTTCGGACTATCTGGTTGTTCCAGTATCATGAAGTCCGGGTCACCTATTTCCGAGGATTACGGCAAGAGGACTGCGGGAGCGCTACTCGATGATCAGAGCATCGAAAACCGCTCCCATGCCAACATCGCCAATGCCGCCCCTGAACTGAGGAAAGCACATATTGTGGTTGTCAGCTTCAACGGTGTGGTTCTGCTGGCTGGTCAAGTGGCCTCCAATGAGCTCCGGAATCTCGCAGAAACCACAGTGAAAAATATACGCAAAGTGCGTTTGGTACACAATGAAATTACTGTTTCAGGTCCAACGTCAATGGTTGCACGGAGCAACGATACCTGGCTGACAACAAAGGTTAAATCCAGACTGATCGGATCGAAAAATGTGCGGGCCAACAGGATTAAAGTAGTTACAGAAAACGGCGTGGTTTATCTCATGGGATTAGTTACCCGAGACGAAGCTGATGCTGCGGTTCGTGTTGCCCGAAAAACCTATGGTGTGCAGAAGATAGTGAAAGTATTCGAGTATATTAATTAGCCCCCAGGACATGCGGTTTTATTCCACAATCAAGCAGGGCGTGCACTGGTTATCCAATATCCAGGCATAGATCGCCCGGAGAAGAAAGGGTGATGGCATTCAATCTCCTTGCACCTCCGTTCCGGGTCGCAGCAGCCAGGTAGCGGGTCTTATTTTAACCTCGCATATCCA
This sequence comes from Gammaproteobacteria bacterium, assembly GCA_030123805.1. Classification (GTDB taxonomy): domain Bacteria; phylum Pseudomonadota; class Gammaproteobacteria; order Pseudomonadales; family Azotimanducaceae; genus JASJXV01. The sequence continues at coordinate 4,535 of JASJXV010000017.1, read as the reverse complement.
TTTCTGCTTCAGACAGACTTGACTGAAAAGTCTCTCGATCAAAAATTCTTTGCATGTAATTCTGTATACCGCTGGTCTGTTTCAACGGCAAATCAATCCCAAGCTCCTCTAGACGCCAGAGTATTGGCGCAACACAACAATCCACCAGAGTAAAGTCATCACTCATGAAGTAGGGCTTCTCATCAAAGATCGGCGCAATACTTGTCAGGCTTTCTCGCAGTTCTTTTCTTGCTTTTTCAAGCACTGATTCCCGGGATGTACCTGCCATTAAGGTATCAACCAGACCACACCAATCTTTCTGAATCCTGTATACCAGGAGGCGGCTCTGCGCTCTGGCAACGGGATAGACGGCCAGGAGTGGTGGATGAGGGAATCTCTCTTCCATATACTCCATAATAACTTGCGATTGATATAGCACCAGATCCCTATCAATCAAAGTCGGCAGACTACCATACGGATTCAAATCAATAAGGTCTTCCGGTTTATTAGCGACATCCACATCCAGGATTTCGACTGCAACTCCTTTCTCGGCGAGCACCATCCTGACCCGCTGACTGTAATGATCTCTCCCATCAGAATACAGAATCATCGCGGCGTGTTTTGCAACTACACCCATTGATATCTCCTCATAATTTAAATTACAGAATGTTCAGTCGTGTTCCAAGTTTCATCCGGGTTACCCAATCATAGATGCAGGATCTTTCTATTCAACCCAACCCGGTCCTTTAGTGAATATCTTTCCAGTATTCTCGGTTCAACAGATAGGTAAATACAAACAGGAAGGCCAGAAAAAACAGCACATAGACACCTATTCTTTCCCTATCCAGCCGACTGGGTTCTCCCACATAATACAGAAAATTCACCAGATCGTAGACTAGCTGATCATATTCTTCCACAGTAAGCTTGCCTGAATCTGGCTTTAATTCAAGGGGACTAAAACCTCTGTCGATGATTTCGCTGCCACAAATTTCCTCAGTTATTGCCTTAGAAGTCAGTGGATCTCTCATCTCACCACCATTAGCCGCAATTTTGGGTAGCTCTTTGCATCCTTTCCTTATCTGTATTCCCTGTAGTTCCATAAAGATGTGCGGCATACCCACATTTTCAAACACCAGATTGTTTACGCCGAAAGGCCGTGACGCATCGACATAGAAAGTTTTCAAATAGGTGTAGACCCAATCCAGCCCGCGCAAACGTGTGACCAGCGTGAGATCAGGTGATGCAGTGCCAAACCAGATCCTGGCCTTTTTGGTATTCATTGCGTTATCCATCAGCGCGCCAATGCGGATGCTTTTATCGAATACCAGATTCTCAAGAAACATCTCATGGGGAATACCCAAATCATCTGCCGTTCTTTCATACCTTTGATATTTGAGGGAATGACAACCCATACAGTAGTTCAAATAGGTTTTTACTCCTCTCTGCAAGGAAGCCTTGTCCTCCAGGTCCGGTGTCATATGTTCCAGGTGCACTCCCGACGTGGCCGCCATAACCAGGGCAGGAAGTGAAGCAACAATTACAGCTAATAGCCTCTTCATTATCCCGTTACCCTCTCTGGAACCGGCTTGGTCTTCTCTGCCCTTGTGTACCAGGGCATGAGTAGAAAATATGCAAAGTAGATCGCAGTACATGCCTGTGCAAGCGCCGTTACTCCGGGCGTAGGAGGTACAGTGCCCAAATAACCCAGGACCAGGAAACTTATGGCAAACAGCCCGAGGAATATCTTGCTGGCCAGGCCTTTGTATCGAATCGACTTCACCGGCGACCTGTCAAGCCAGGGTAATACAAACAGAATCGCAATTGCTCCGGCCATAATGACAAGCCCCCACAATTTGGCTTCAAGGCCAAATAACGGGAATGTAACGGCTCTTAACATGGCGTAAAACGGCGTGAAGTACCAGACCGGCACTATATGATCGGGGGTTTTCAGCGGATCGGCCATTTCAAAGTTGGGCGCCTCCAGGAAGTAGCCTCCTCCCTCGGGGAAGAAGAATACCACGATACTAAAAATAAACAGGAATACAACAATAGCAACGAGATCATGGACCGTGTAATAGGGGTGAAAAGGAATACCATCCAGGGGCCGCCCCTCGGCATCTTTGTATTTTTTAATATCCACACCATCCGGATTATTGGATCCGACTTCGTGAAGAGCCAGGAAGTGCAGTACCACCAGTCCGATCAACATGAGAGGTACCGCAAATACATGCAGAGCAAAGAAGCGATTCAGGGTTACGCCCGACATCAGATAGTCGCCCCTGACCCAGATAGCGATATCCTCACCAACTACAGGAATAACACTGGCCAGAGAAACAATAACCTGTGCCGCCCAGTAGGCCAGATTTCCCCAGGGTAACAAATATCCCAGGAATCCCTCAGTCATCAGCAAGAGATAGATAGCCATACCAAATAACCAGATCAGCTCCCTTGGCTTCTGGTACGAACCATACATCATGCCACGAAACATATGCGCATAAACTATCACAAAAAAAGCCGATGCGCCGGTAGAGTGCAAATATCTTATCAACCAACCATATTCTACATCGCGCATAATATATTCGATCGATGCAAACGCACCTTCACCTGTCGGATTGTAGCTCATGGTTAACCACAGACCGGTAAGTAACTGCATTGCCAGAACGACCGTGGCAAGAACTCCGAAGTAATACCAAAAATTAAAATTTTTCGGCGCGTAGTACTTTGACATGTGTTTTTCATACGTCTCGGTCACCGGCAGACGATCGTCGATCCATGTCATGATATTCTTAAAGGCATTTGCTGCAGCCATTAGCTCGTCTCCTCTTCACCAATGACAATGATATTTTCACTCTCATAGTAATGCGGTGGCACCAACATATTGGAAGGAGCTGGTAAGCCCGAATAAACTCTACCGGCCAGATCGAAGGCAGAACCATGGCATGGACAAAAAAAGCCGCCCAGCCAATTCTCATCGAAGGAAGTCGGTTCAGCTTTGATTCTGACTTTAGGGGAACAACCCAGGTGAGTACAGATACCCACGACCACCAGGATTTCCGGTTTGCGAGAGCGGTACTCATTTTGAGCATAGGATGGTTGTTGGCTTTCCCTCTGTGACTGTGGGTCTGCAACAGTATTATTTAATTTGGTAAGATTTTTAAGTGTTTCTTCAGTTCGCCGAACTATGAATATGGGCTGGCCACGCCACTCGGGAAATGGCCCCATGATTTCACCCGGCCGCAGATTGCTGATATCAACCTTGATGGACGCTCCCGCCGCTCTGGCTTTCGCACTGGGATTCCAGGATGCAACAAATGGTACTGCTGCACCCACGGCACCCACTGCGCCAACAACACTCGTAGCGCCAATCAGAAAATGCCGTCGGCTATGGTTATTGCCGTCTTCACTCACTACTCGTTCTCCCCTCTTTCAAGCATGATGACACCCTGAACGGGCGCACAAATGGTACCCACAAAACGCCGTGATTTTATCATAATGAATTCCCGATGTGGGGCATGAAGTGTTTTTTGAACAATGAATATCTGGTAAATAATAAAAAACCGGAGATATCTCCGGCTTTATTATTAACACTGACTGTTTTTCACTTATCGCTTGGAGTATTGCGGTCTTTTTCGTGCCTTGCGCAATCCCACTTTCTTACGTTCGACGACCCGCGCATCCCTTGTGACAAAACCGGCATCTCGCAATACAGGCCGCAGGGTTTCGTCATAATCCATCAGGGCTCGAGTAATTCCGTGTCGAATTGCACCGGCTTGTCCAAATCCACCGCCGCCGGTAACTGTAATCATCAGGTCAAACTTGTCCGTTAATTCAACCAACTCCAGGGGCTGACGAACGATCATGCGAGCAGTTTCACGACCAAAATACTCGTCAAGCGGTTTTTTGTTGACGACTACTGAGCCACTGCCAGGTCTGAGAAATACTCTGGCGCTTGCAGATTTTCGTCGGCCAGTTCCATAATACTGTGTCATATGAATTCTCTGCTTATATATTCAATTCAACCGGTTGTTGTGCCGTATGTGGATGCTCCGATCCAGCATATACCTTTAACTTGGAAAGCATTGCACGACTAAGTTTGTTCCTGGGCATCATGCCCTTCACCGCCTGCTGAATTATTCGTTCAGGTGCTTTTTCCTGCAATTTTTCAAACGAAATTGACTTGATACCACCAGGATAACCAGAGTGGTGATAGTACATCTTATCGCTGGTTTTGTTACCGGTTACCTTAACTTTCTCCGCGTTCACCACGACAATGTAATCGCCAGTGTCAACATGAGGCGTATATTCCGGTTTGTGCTTGCCTCGCAGGCGATTAGCAATTTCAGTTGCCATGCGCCCCAGGGTCTTATCCGTCGCGTCTATAACGTACCAATCACGTTTTGCTGTTTCTGATTTGGCGCTATAAGTTTTCATTTGCCTACATATCGCATTTTTAAGGGTTTTCAAGGAGCGCGAATGTTACAGGAGGCAATCTGGATTTACAAGATATTTGTTGCCTGATGCCCTTTCAGCCACCCGATGAAACACCAATACTTGAC
>JASJXV010000199.1 GCA_030123805.1 Gammaproteobacteria bacterium | reverse complement strand
CCACGTCAAATTGTGGTCCTGTCGAATCATTATTCCCGGCACGAAATTGTCGTCCACCGTTGAACAGTACACGTCACGGCATGGAACAATGGGTTCAATACCGGCTCCGATTCCGCACCGGAAATGAGGCTAACTCATTGATTGAGATACCAAAAAAAACTGCGATTTGCAGGGGAGCCGAGTCCGGGAACCGGTGATGTTTGTACATTGTTGATTTGCTCATCAAGTGATTCCCTCTTACTATCACTTAAGTTGTCAATACTGCTGCGGGACCTGATGCTCTGGTATTCCTCGAAGTTGCATTCTGATACAAGCTCTGGGGATCTTATGACGACAAAACTGGAACAGATTGGATATGAAGATTCACATCTGCAGCCTGTTCGATATGCACCACTATGCACGCACCCTGCGACCCGGATTCCTGGTGTCTGCCATACAGCCGGAGTTTCAACCCGAGACACCACCGGAAGTAACCACCGCGAGACATCACAGAATGGCTGTGCACGATATTACGAGCCCAGCCTTTGGATCCATTCACACCCAACATGAACACATGGAAAATCTGATTAGCTTTCTGAAGGCCTGGTCAACTTCGAATGAATCACTACTGATTCACTGTTACGCGGGCATCAGTCGCTCGACAGCTGTCGCACTGCTTGCACTCTGCATCAAAAAACAATGCGCCGAATTGGATGCCGCACTGGCTTTACGCACCGCAGCGCCCCATGCAAAGCCAAACCAGCTGATAATCTCGCTGGCAGATGAAATTCTGATCCTCAATGGGCGTTTGATAGCTGCCCTGGAAGCCATGGGTTCCGGTACACCAGCCAGTGAGGGTCCACTCGTGTCGCTGTCGATCGATGCATGAAACCCTGAATTCAGACGCCTCATGAGTAGCATGTTTATGGACTTAACATATTTATTCAACATGTTGAAACTGCATTAAATTAGCGATTGTGTAGCAGTCCGGTTGTACCGTCCCGATACGGGTTTGTTTATACTTGTGGCCACTGGAATGATCAAGATGAAGGCAGCGTGAACTTTTCCCCGAATATGAATTAAGAAAGCCTTAATGCCATCGTTGGAAGTTTTTAGGCAGGAGACCAGACATATGATCGATCCGCATGCATCACTCAAAGACGTAAACCGGTTTATTCTCGACAATTTCGAGCCAGCCTACTTACGGCTTGCACGAAACCATGACTTACAGCAAAAACTCGCCCAGGCAATGGACGAATTGCACGATTGCCGGGCGTGTCCGCGCAACTGCGGCATCGATCGCCTGACCACCCAACCAAGAATATGTCAAACAGGTCGTCATGCCACGATCTCTTCAGCAGTTCCTCACTTCGGAGAGGAAGATTGCCTTCGTGGCAAACGCGGATCGGGCACCATTTTCTTTTCAGGTTGTAACCTACGTTGTGTGTTTTGTCAGAATTGGGATATTTCCCAACAGTTTTCCGGACGGGAATATACTTCGGATGAGATCGCTGAGATCATGCTGACATTGCAAAACAAAGGTTGTCACAACATCAATTTTGTCACACCCGAACATGTGGTTCCTCAGGTCATTGAAGCAATCGTCGCTGCAATTCCTTTAGGCTTGCAGGTACCAATCGTTTACAACACAAGTGCTTATGACTCTCTCTCCTCATTGCAGTTGCTGGACGGCTTGGTGGATATCTATATGCCGGATTTCAAGTTTTGGAATCGTGACAGTGCCAAACGATTGCTGAAAGCAAAGGACTATCCGGAACGCGCCCGTGCAGCGATCAGTGAGATGTACAGACAAGTTGGTGCATTAAAACTTAATCGCGATGGCATTGCATTACGTGGCTTACTGGTACGCCATCTGGTAATGCCGGGGGGAGAGAGTGAGACTAAGGAAATAATGCATTGGTTAGCCGAGGAGGTGTCACCCGATACTTATGTGAACATTATGGGTCAGTACCATCCGGCATTTCTGGTAGGTTCGAGGAATAGAAAAAATCAACCTCAGTATGGCGCCATTGCCCGGCAAACCTCAACCGAGGAGATGTTAGCTGCCCATCATTCAGCATTGAGTGCCGGTCTCTGGCGTATTGATAGACGACAACCTGCAGCTTTGTAATGGCCGTCCATTTCCCGCACCCGGGCATCGATGAAATCAGAGCCGTGCCTTTTATACCGGCTTATTGATTGAAAACAGGCTTGCGCTTCTCTAAGAACGACATTATGCCTTCATGTGAATCTGCAGTGCCACGATTTAATTCAACAGCGGTACGTTCATCCTGTAACGACTGCTTGAGCGTCTTATCTTCACTACCAACAATACAATCAAGCATGCCCTTCACCGCGAGCCTTGGCATCGCTGCAAGCTCCGTTGCCAGATCCTGTGCTCGCTGCTTTAGTTCCTGATTGGGCCACACTTCCTGAACCAGCCCTATTCTCAAGGCTTCAGGCCCGGAAATCTTTTTCGCACGAAGGATCATATCCAGCGCCTGATCACGCCCAACACATCGGGTTAACCGCGCGCTGCCACCCCAGGCCGGGACACTACCCAGATCCAATTCAGGCAATCCAATTTGTGCACCCTCTTCCGCAGCTAAACGAAAGTGGCACGCAAGCGGTAACTCCAGCCCGCCACCCAGGCAATACCCGAACAAGGTTGCAATAGAGGGTTTCCCCAAATTCTCAATGGCGGCCAATACCTTAAGCCGCTGATCGAACACTGCCTCCGGGCTGCCCATTTTCTTAACGAGATCAGGCAGTTGTTTCAGGTGCATCCCGACCGAAAAATTGCGATCGCCCTCTGCTGTAAACACCAGCACTCGAATACTGTCATCGGCACCAATATCATCGATCAGTAGTTCCAGTTCGTCCATGAAGGCACCACTCATTCGGTTCATGGGTGCATCGTTAATCGAAATCGTTGCAATCGCATTTTCTACATTGACAATTATTGCTTCAGTCATGTTGCGCTCCAGTAGGTTCCTTTGCAGTTAGCCGTGTTACTTCTGCATCTCTTCCAGCATGGCTTTCATTTTTTCATGCATCAAATTAATTGCTTGTAACGGGCGCAGCATAACCTTGAACTCGACGATTTTACCTTCCTTGTTAAACGTAATGATGTCGACGCCATTTACATACTTGCCGTCTATTTCTGATTCGAATTCCAATACGGCATGATCCCCGCACAGCACTTCCTTTGTATATCTAAAGTCTGATTTGGCAGATCCTGGCGCTTTGTCTTTGTTGCCGCCACTAAAGGTATTGCCCGCTGCACCCAGGTAGAGTTTGGTAAGGTCTTTGCCTTTCTGAGGTGTAAAAACGATGGGCGAGAAGAAAACGCAATCATCTGCCAACAACTCATCCAATCCGCCAGGGAGTTCGCCTTTTAGATGCAGATGCCAATTTTTCATATTCTGTTCGATCACACTGTTCTCCTATCAATTAGAAATGCAATATTCTCAGCATCGAATGATACGCTGATCGCTATTTACTCTCAAACAAAAAAGCGGGGTCAAACTGAAAAAGCGGGGTCAGGTCTCACATTTCACATTCGCGAATGTGAAATGTAAGACCTGACCCCAATTACTCTCTGACCCAATTACTCACCTAATTCTCTTGTTTCTAATGTGGTTTTGGCGTATCTTAGATATACATATTCGGGAATTGGAAATCTGCGTTGCGCCGGTAATGGAAGGCCAGGTAGCGGATTGGCTGACCTGGAACAGGAACAGAACCCTGGCGAGTGTTTTTCCCGGTTGATGAACCGGGTTGGATATCATGTGGGTAGTTGTACCCAGGAAACGTTGACAGACAGGGGTGAGATCAATAGCCAGACAGGTCAAGATCGCTGTTGGGTTTTTCGGTGCGGTTCTCGTAGTGTCGCCGGTCGGTTATCGTCTGGCTATTTTTTTGTGCTCTGTCCCCGTTCCCAGTCATTTCGGCAGCATGCCCCCCAAAGTGAGGCATAGCGGGAATGGCAGATAAAGTCGAAGATATTTCGAGGGGCTTAACGCTCCGCTATGGAGTGGCGTTGGCTCTAATCGCCACGCTGGTCACGGCATCCTATGTGGCTCTCAAAGTGACCATTGCTG
>JASJXV010000093.1 GCA_030123805.1 Gammaproteobacteria bacterium | reverse complement strand
TCTTCGCTTTCTTCGACCTCTGCCTCCCCTACTTGCTCTCCTTCTTCGCCTTCGGTCTCTATCGCTTCCTCTGCTTCTGCTTCCTCTGGTGCGTCCTTTTGGACCTCGATGTCATCCTCAGCTTCGGTCTCTCCAGCTTCCTCTTCATTGTCCGTGTCCGGTGGAGGCAAGCTTTGTTGAACCAATTGAAGCACAGCAGGACTGGCTGTCTCGAAATAGCCAGGGGTACCATTCAGCACAATAATGGAGGTATTGCCGGGGACATCGAGAGTAACCAGGTTCTGGCCATTGATATCAGTGATTTCCAGTACACCCGATTTATGAATCACTATTGTTTGCCCATCTGGGGCAACCATGCCATCCAGTTCACTGCCTCGAATCCCAATAAATGCGCTGGGTGTCTTTATAGTCGAATGTTTGATCCCAGGATTTAGCGATCCAATCTTGCCACTTTTATAGTGAAAACCGCCTAGAAGAACGGTTGCTTCAAATTTGCCTACACCGGCTGATTCGTTGAATTCAAAGTCATTTAGGATGGCGCGACTATTTTTACCCAGATGAAAACGCGTACCATCCGTCATGGTTACTTTTATGAACCCGCGGCCATCCGTTTTTATTTCATCGCCCTTATAAAGAAAATCACCTTTATGCAGGGTGCGCTCCACACCGTCGCTGCCCGTGGCAGTGACTTTCCCCAGGACAAACTTGACGGTGCCGATAGCGATTGCTCCGATTGCCGATGTTGCCGGTCCGGCGAACATCACATCATCTGTAAATGATTGATGTAAAAGGGCTTTTACCATTTCCGGGGAGAGACCTGCAGCATTGGCCAGCATCAAATTGGGAGGCGGTTGTTGAGCAAAATAATCTTCGACGACAAATTGTTCGCCATCGGGATTGGTGATCACCAAATCGAATCCAACCCTGGCATACTCTCCCTCTAACAAGAAGGACGCATCCGGGATCAATTGAATCAACGGTGGATCATTAGCCGTCGCATTGACAGCCAAATCCCTCGACTCAAACAGATCGATCTGGCTTTCGCTTGTAATACCCACGCTGCAACCCCCGGTCAATAAGGAAGGTATTCATTGTAACGGTAGTCAGGAGCAAACGGCAATCCAGATATTTGCTTGAGAACCTACAATCAGATGAAGTGTCTACTGGGAGTACTCATCGGCCGTGAGGGGCTTTTCTCTGGTTTCTGGCAACATACGACCGACTTTCTCTGCAAGATCTGAAAGAGTAAATGGTTTGCTCAAAAAGGTTGCATGAGGATCATCTGACATCTCTTCAACCACCTGATCCGGTGCATATCCACTTGTAAATATCACCGGAAGAGTCGGAAATCGGACTCTGATATGCCTGTATACTTCTGCACCGGATACTGGTACGCAGGTTGTTAAAGTCATGTGCGATGCCAGACGCCATCACCCCCGGACTCTCCAGTTTTTGTGCTTGCTGGAAATTCGATTGGAGAGCTTCTCTATCCTCTTGTGCCTGGATCAGGTGCTCATTTTCTGCGAGGAAATTCCGATACACACCCTCATAACATCTAACGACGAGTGTGACAGCAACCAACATAATACCCGTGGCTTCAAAATACCAAAGAAGACCGAGTACCGGGGTGTCTAATGTAAATGGCATGCCAAGCTGAATAGCGCTGATAGCAAACAGGAATCCGGCAAACCAGTTGAAAGGCAACCGCCATTAAACTTGACGCAACCAGAATTGCCTGGACGATGAGTTTCTAAAACGGGTGATACTTTCGACTTGAACTGGGCCACTATGCCACAAGTTGCATGAGGCTTGACAGGTCATTCAGGTCCTCAATTCCCCTGATAGTTGCGGCAATCTCCTCCGCCAGATTCAGACCAAATACAGGTCTGACCAGGCTCATGAACTTGGTTTCGAGTTTCTGCCACTGCAATGCAAGGTTCTGCTCCGGGATTGCTACATCCCAATCCTGTTGGAGCCTTGTGCCATCTCGAAGGTGAATTTCTACTCTGGACTCTGCTCTTGGATCCGGAAAAGCTACCACGCGAATACGATCTCTGAGACCGATCATGTCAGCTCTGCAAGTCAAGTCATCGTTAAACGCTTCTATGCTTGCGGTATCAATTCCTGCAAGTGCCATCGCACACACAAAGCGCAAGCTGAATTTGGCCTCCAACCCGTTCACAGGTTGCTGGATATTACAGACAGAAAAGTGACCCTCGTTTACGGTAATCACCACTTGCTCTACATCTTCAACATGCAGGTCGTTCGTTTTCTTTAAATGTTTCGTCGCTTCCAGTGCAGAATGGGTTAGATAACATGCTGCATGATACTTAAACAGAATAGTTGGGACAAAAGAGCCTGCGCCAAGGGCTAACTCAAACTTGTCATCTGACCAGGAATCAGAATGGGTGGCAGCGAATCCTTGAGCAATCTCAAGAGACGATTGTTGGCTATCAAATCCTTTGCTGGCGAGTTGAGCTGCGAATAATCCGTTAGCTGCTGCATTACCCGCATGGAATGGTTTACACATGGTGCCAAACATTGATTTCAATCCGGCTGCCTGTGTTGCAGCAATGCCCAATGAATTAACAATTTCCCCATGATTCAGGCCAGACAATTTGGCACAGCCAGCCGCCGCACCCAGAGTTCCCAATGTGGCTGTTGTATGAAAGCCTTTTGCATAGTGGGAAGGTCCAACATAACTTCCCAGTATGCATTCTGTGTCAATACCGGTTGCCAGAGCCAGCAGCAGTTCCCTTCCGGATTTGCCTTCATGCTCCGCCAATGCCAACACTGCCGGCGCAACGGGAACCGTTGGATGACCAGACATAGCAACGTGAACGTCATCATAATCGTGAGCATGCGCCATAGCGCCGTTAATCAGACAGGCCTGCTGCAAAGTCGCTTTCCTGTTTGAACCAATCACTGTGGCTTGTGGATTACCCCCCTCCTCCAGTTGTTGCTCGAGCAATATACGTACCAGAGGTTCCTCTCTGGCAGCAATTGCCACACCGAGATAGTCCAGCAAACAATGTTTACTGACTTCCAGCACAGAATCATCAAGATCCTCGAATCTGCGATTAATTAAAAATTTTGCCAGGTCTGATGTAACAGTTTTTATACCCATTGCGCACCTTCTGTTGTCCAGTTGGTTAACCCCTTACTCAACAAATTTACGAAAATTTGGCTTGCGCTTTTCCGCTAAAGCAGCAATCCCCTCTTTTGATTCGTTAGTTGAATAATACATCTTAAGCGAAACAAATCCCTGATTGCCGATACCGCGAATATTCTCAGTATCTGCATTAAAGGACTTCTTCGCAATCATCAAGGCAGTGGGGCTTTTCGCCATTATTTCAGCACACCAACCCGCCACGGCGCTGTCTAATTCATCATCAGGAACACAGAGATTTGCCAGCCCCATTTCAACCGCTTGCTGGCCACTGTATCGATGACATAAATACCACATTTCTCGCGCTTTCTTCTCACCTACCAGACGAGCCAGGTATGCAGTGCCATAACCAGGATCAACTGATCCCATACCTGGTCCCACCTGACCAAATATTGCACTTTCAGAACAGATCGTCAGATCACAAAGTACTGCCAGCACATTACCCCCACCGATTGCATACCCATGGACTCTTGCAATCACAGGCTTGGGAACATCGCGAATGATTGCATGCAGTTCATCAACCGGTAAGCCTATCAATCCCCGGCCGTCGTAGTTACCGTCATGCGCCGACTGGTCTCCGCCAGTACAGAAAGCCTTATCACCCGCACCCGTCAACACGATAACTCCGATTTCCTGATCGTATCCGGCGCGGTTAAAGGCATGGATCAGTTCATCGCACGTTCTTGCCCGGAATGCGTTGTACACCTCGGGTCTATCAATAGTAATCCATGCAGCGCCATCATTGACTGCATATTGAATGTCCTGATATTCCATAAGTCTCTCCTGAAACTGGTCTACAAATCAGGCAATGTAATGGCAATCGCATCCGGCTGCAAGCTTCAAGGCCATCTCTAATTATACGCGTGATTTCATGAAGGGAAATTTTCATGGCAAGGGTACTGCCGCATTTGCCGATGATGATACTTATACCGGTGAATTCGCCTGTGACTGGTTTTTATGGCCGGGTCATAGCGCAAACCTGAAACAATCAATACCCGTTTAACACCGGATACCTCTCTTGCCTTGCGGTAAACAAGTGGTGTTTGATCGGTATTCAGATTGGCGCAGATCCCAGGATAGATACGGGATAATCGCTTGCACCAAGACTCGATTATCCTACTGCGGCGATTGGAAATCGGCCTATTTTTCTGCTCATTTTCGTTACATAGGTCCACTATTCGCCTCAAATAACCAAAAAACCAGCCGGGATGCCGTATCACTCGATTTCCCGCTTCGGCGGACCGCACCGTCCTCGCTACGGACACTTAAGTCCGACCAGACTCCCAGCCCGGATTTTCCCTCTCCTTATCTGGACCTAGGTAACCAGGGCGCGGTACCAAAGCATGCCGTCCAGTATTTTTGGTAGGAAGACAATGGTTTTGTCATTTGAGAATCTTTCTCGGACATGGCTTATCAATCTTTAACTGGTTTTTTTTGGAGTTGGTTGTTACTCTTGCCTCTTAAAGCCCTGGTGAGGAATCGATCCAGCGCATTGGCAAATTGCGTTATGTCAGTCTTGCTCTGCGGCGGTGGACCACCCGTAATTTTACCGGCGCTTCGTAACTCTTCCATCATATCGCGTACTGATAAACGCTGACGAATATTATCAGGCGTATAGGTCTCACCTCTCGGATTGATTGCGTGGGCTCCCCTTTCGATTACTTCCGCAGCCAAGGGTATATCACCGGTGACGACCAGATCAGAGGATTCCAGATTTTGCACGATATAATTGTCTGCAACATCGAACCCACTGGGTACCTGAACAGCTTTAACAAGTGGAAAAGGTGGCGTAATCGATAGCTGATTAGCCACCAGTGTTACACTCACTTCACGTCTTTGAGATGCCCTGAACAGGATCTCCTTCACGGCCTTCGGACAAGCGTCGGCATCAACCCAAATTTGCATCCTGATGGACCTGTCACTATTCAATCAGTTGCTGCGTCGGCGCCTAACTAAAAACGCCAAACCGCACAAAACGACAATGATTCCCAATTCCACTATAAACGGTAAAATCGTCATGAGTACCAGGCCATCCGCCACGAACCCGATCAATCTCCCAAAGGCAACCGCAGCCATAATGATTGACACTGAATACAGGAAGACCGATGCAGATTCGTGATTTCTCAATCCGAGCAGGCACAGAATTCCAGCAGCTAAAAATATTCCACCTATGTCCCCTCTACCGGTATTCAAACCCTGAACGCCATTAAGCGTGATGGCAAATTGACCTGACATTTCTTCAGGTGTCAACATCCACAGTCCGGCAATCGCGATGAGATATAAACCAAGTATGCCAACCACGATTTTAAGGGTTCCTAGCATTGATCTCTCCTTCTTCTTAATTTGTTACCGCATCGGCTGCCGATTAATTCATGCACGATACCGCTTTTGGGAAGCGCCCGAATGTGGTAATGATAGTTTACTACAGAATGCATACATATCAGGATAAGCACAATGAAGTTACCTCATGTTCCACGATCGACGATCGCCGCAATGATCTTTCTGTTGGGTCAATCCGCGTTCATTGATGCACAATCTCCAGAAACAGCACCTGCGGGTAGCACATCCCGTGTGAGTCCACTTTTCATTGATCCCATTTCACGTGGCAGCCGTGGTCTTACACTGATTGCGAAAGTATCCAACGCCGCGATTGATGAAATGAGCGGTCTGGTAAAGAGTCGAAGATTTCCTGGCGTCTATTGGGTTCACAACGACTCCGGCGATAGGCCAAGATTATTTGCCATAGATCGTCAGGGAAATGTCATCATCACCGATTATCTACGCAACCTTTATTACGGCGAAAACAAAGAACCTGGAAAAGAATTGTGGCCAGGCTTGGCAATTTTATCGGCAGCAAATGTGGACTGGGAAGATATTGCCGTGGATGATGATTTTCTATATATCGCAGATCTCGGGAACAACGACAACGCACGGCGAGACATGGGTGTATATGTACTTCACGAGCCCAACCCCAGAGCCGTACATGAATCCCGCATCCTGAAGTTTCTTCCCATCAAGTACCCGGAGCAACACAATTACCCGGCGAATGAATGGCACTTCGACAGTGAAAGCCTGTTCATCGCCGGTGGCAAACTCTATTTTCTAACCAAACACAGACAAGCGGGTAAACCCAGGGGCTGGCAGAAGGGAGTTAATCTCTATCGTCTTGAGACAGCCTACACTGATCGTGCAAATATCCTCAAGAAAATTGACTCAAACGAAGACATAACACTTGCCACGGGTGCCGATGTATCACCCGATGGCAAGAAACTGGCTATTCTCAGTTACACCGGTTTGTGGGTATTCGATAAACCGCGCTTCGGATCCAGGTGGATTTCGGGGACGCCGCGCATGCTGGTGCTGGATCCCAAAATAACCAGGCAGGTTGAAGCAGTTTGCTGGGATGATAACGAAACGATCCTGATCTCGAACGAACAGCGAGACATCTACGAAGTTAAATTGGAGCAGATTCCGCTTCTGGTGAAAAAGAAATCGTAAGCAGGGTGAGAGAAAAGCACATTATCGGTTGACCTGGCTTTATATTTCGATTATTCTGGAATTATCGTAACAAAGGCTTGATAACATGAAACTGGATGCCGCCGCTGGATGCCTTGAAGCATTGGGAAGTCCGCATCGACTGAGTATTTATCGCTTGCTGGTAAAATCGGGAACGCAGGGAATGACTGTCGGTGACGTAAAAAGCAAACTTGATATGCCGTCTTCAACTCTGTCCCATCACCTGGCGAAGCTTGTGAACAAAGGCCTGATAAGCCAGCAGCGAGAGAGCCGGAACCTCATCTGTTGTTGCAATTACGAGCGAATGAACGAATTGCTGACCTATCTATCCGAAAATTGCTGCGTGGGTAATGATCCGTGTGAATAAAAAATTCAGAGCAAGTTTCGAAAATTCTGGAAATACGCGACTAAACTCAGCACCACACAAGGTCTGTTTTCTAATGGATCCTTACCATACTTTGAATCTGGCAACCGAGACCTCCCTGCTCTGCATGGATGAACTGATGCAGCGAGGGCATCAAGTATTCTGGCTCGAGCAGGACAAGCTGTCATTACGAAAAGATTATCTGGTCGGTAAAGGCGCCCGTGTCGTATCGACGTCACCCTTCAAACTATCCACGCAAGAAACTTTCGGATTGGATGACATGAGTGCAGTTGTCATTCGCAAAGACCCTCCTTTCGACAAATTATATCTGCATCTTACCTACTTGCTGGATTTCCTCGCACCGTCCGTGGCGCAAATAAATTCTCCCCGGGCGCTTCGGAACATCAACGAGAAGCTGTTCACGCTCAACTGGCCACATCACTGCCCTGATACGCTAACTACCATGGACCCGGATTTGCTCCATGACTTTATTCGGGAACACCACAAAGTGGTTTTGAAACCGCTGGATGACTGTTCCGGACGCGGCATCAGTTTTGTCACTCTTAATGACCCGGGATTGGAACAAACCCTGCATGGATTATTCAGTGATAAGGGTATGCCGCGATTTGTCATGGCCCAGGAATACCTGCCACAAATAAGTAGCGGAGACAAGCGAATCTATCTTGTTAACGGTGCAGCTGTCGGTTGGGTAAACCGGATTCCTGCACCCGGAAATGATCTCGCCAATATTCACCAGGGAGCGACCTGTCACGTAGCAGAATTGACCGACAGTGAACGCATGCTGTCCTGGGAAATAGGCGCAGAGCTCAAGCAGGAAGGCATCATACTGGCGGGATTGGATTTCATCGGTGGCTATCTCACTGAAATAAACGTAACCAGTCCATCCGCCGTACGGCAGATTAATGCTGTTTACAATAGTCAGCTCGAAGTGCAGATAGTCGATGCGATATTGGAAGTTATTGAATCCAGCCAAACGCAAAATCTATTGCGACAAAGCGTCTCGGGTTAGGGCACCTCTGACTAATTCGAAAACGCAGGACCGCATTCTCCGCGATGCAAGCTTACGTTGCGGTCAGAATTTTACAATCACCTGACGATGATTCACAATCCTCGCTAATTTCCAGGTAAGAGTGTTCATTGCGTGGCAGATTCAACAGAACATATTCCCAGTCGCTTGCGATATCACATTCGCATTTTGGGAGACCTTCTGGGTGAAACAATCGCCAATCAGTATGATGAGGGTCTCGTGGCTACGGTGGAAGTAGTTCGCAAGCTCTCAAAGTCCAGGCGACAAAGTGATCCTCATGTCAAGACTGAGCTACTGCGAGCATTGAGGGGATTGCAGGAGAATGAGCTGATATCCGTAACCCGCGCCTTCAGTCAGTTCCTGCAATTGTCAAATATAGCGGAACAGGTGCAAACAGTCGCTGGTGAAGATCCCTCTTCCCGATCTGCAACAGCGCTGGAAAAAATGTTTGAGACGCTGTTAAACGCGAATAAAACTCCGGCAGAGATCACCAGCACAATCTATAAATTGAACTGTGATCTGGTGCTTACTGCACACCCGATTCAAATCACTCGCAGGACACTCATCCAGAAATATGACCGTATCGCCAATGTGTTGCAGTCACTGGACAGCAGCAATCCTGATCAAGAAAAACTCATATCTGAGCTAAAAAGGCTGGTCGCCGAGATCTGGCACACAGATGAAATCCAGTTAGAAAGACCCACACCACAAGAAGAAGCGATATGGGGTTATGCTGTCATTGAGAATTCGTTCTGGCAGGCAGTTCCGCAACTCTGGCGTGAACTTGATGAATTACTCTCCAGGTTCACCGGAAACAATCTTCCAATAACATTTTCGCCAATTAAACTTTCATCCTGGATGGGAGGTGATCGGGACAGTACACCCAATGTGACCACTGAAGTGACAAGAGAAGTTCTGCGATTGGCCCGGTGGATGGCTTGTGATCTCTATTTACGTGATATCGATCAACTCCTGTCGCGACTGTCTATGTCGGAATGTAACCAGGAACTTAGAAACCTCGTTGGGACATCAAGCCAGGAACCGTATCGATATGTATTGCGAAATCTGCGGGAGAAATTGCAGAACGCAAGACGTTGGGCAGAGGATGAGACGGCGGACAACAATCTGATTCTGAATCATGAAGACCTTTTTATGCCTCTGCAAACCTGCTACCAGTCTCTGCATGATTGCGGCATGGGTATTATTGCCGATGGTGAACTTAAAGATACCCTGATTCGCCTTGCCTGTTTCGGTGTCACGCTGGTTAACCTCGATATCCGCCAGAACTCTGAAAAGCATGAATTACTCCTTGATGAGCTTACCCAACACCTGGATCTTGGCAGTTATAGAAGCTGGTCCGAAACCAAACGGCAGAATTTTCTGGTGTCTGAACTCGAGAACAGGCGACCGCTTATCCCTCGATCCTGGCAGCCTTCGGACGAATCTCAGGAAGTGCTCAGTACCCTGCGTCTGATTGCCGAGAATAATGCCGAAGGCATTGCCAGCTATGTGGTCTCAATGGCCCAACAACCTTCAGATATACTCGAGGTCATCTTGTTGTTGAAAAAATGTGGACTTACGAAGGTCCTACCGGTAGCGCCGCTTTTTGAAACACTAGACGACCTGGACCAGGCAGAGGATACACTTCTGCAACTGTTCAAGATCCGTTGGTACAAAGACCACATTGCAGATAAACAACAGGTGATGATCGATTACTCGGATTCAGCCAAGGATGCCGGACAGATGGCTGCTGCCTGGG
This sequence comes from Gammaproteobacteria bacterium, assembly GCA_030123805.1. Lineage (GTDB taxonomy): Bacteria > Pseudomonadota > Gammaproteobacteria > Pseudomonadales > Azotimanducaceae > JASJXV01. The sequence goes on along the minus strand of JASJXV010000093.1, from coordinate 3,765 downwards.
CGCAGTATCGCGCACAGGAATCCATGGTCAGGATATGCGACAAGTATGGCGTCGAGCTGCTGCTGTTTCATGGCCGTGATGGCACCATGGGTCGCGGCAGTGGGCCAGCACACAAGGCAAGTCTTTCTCATCCGCCAGGTTCAATAAGAAATGGCATGCGATTGATCGAACAGGGTGAGACTATTCAATTCAAGTATGGCTCACCTGATCTGGCACTGATGAATCTGGATCAGCTCTTGAGTGTTGCCATCGAAGCCATGCTGCTGCCGCCCCCCGCTCCGCAACCATCCTGGCGACAAGTCATGGATCATCTCTCTGAAATTGCCAGCAAAGAATACGATGCCGTGGTCAGGAACGGTGATGATTTCTTTGCATATTTCAATCAGGGAACACTGAAGCAAGAATTAGCTGAGCTTGCTCTGGGCAATCACATAACAACACAATCGCCTGGCTCAATGCACCAGGAATCAATAGAGGACATGAGCACAATCCAGTGGATTTTTGCCTGGACCCAGAAGCGTCTGATGTTGCATGCCTGGTTGGGTACCAGTAAGGCTCTGGAAAGCTACAACACGCCGGAAAGATTATCGATCTTGCAAGAGATGCTGGACAATTGGCCATTCTTTAAAACCCAGATAGATATGCTGGAAAGAAGCCTGGCGATGGCGGACATTGAGATATCGAATGACTATGATTCCATTCTTGTGAGTCCCGAACTTCAGCATATGGCTGATCTGTTCACCAGGGAATTGGATAATCTGATAAATCTTATAAATCGAATTAAACAGCAGGATCGGCTACTGGCTTCTGCCCCGGAAATAACCGCGTCTCTGGCAGTTCGCAACACTTATACCGATCCCTTGCATTTTCTGCAAATGGAACTGATATCTCGGAGACGCGCACACGCAAAAAATACCAGTGTTGTTATTAATAAGGCATTGTTGGTCACCATCGCCGGGATTGCGGCGGGTATGCGCAGCATCGGCTAGATTTAGTGACTGAACCGGAGTTTTTATTTGACTCAAGTCAATTGGAATTGCTACCTTCCTCCTTATGATCTTACCCCTTACTCTTTTATAACGGCACGTTCTTTTCATCCGACCAGAGGCTATGACAGTGACTAATGAAATCTTTAACGAAGTACTCTCCGAGACAGAAATAGCGGTGAGGGATACACTGCGACGATTCGCCGAAGATGTAATGCGGCCTATAGGTAAAGAGCTTGACACCATGACTCCAGAGGAAGTTATCGCCAAGGACTCGATTTTGTGGGAAGCACACAGTCAATACGCTGAGCTGGGATTCGGTATGTTTACGGTCGACGACTCGATGGATCCGGTTGAAGCCGCACGTCTTGGCGCACTCTCCTCTGAAATGCTGGGCTGGGGAGACGCGGGTCTTGCAATCAGTTTCGGGGTATCCGGGATGCCTGTTAATCTTGCCCAGATGTCAGACAATCCGGCTCTGATTGAAAAGTTCACCTCCGACAAAGTGGGATGCTGGGCGATTACCGAACCCAATCACGGGAGCGACCTGTTGGATTTTGGTAGTAAGGAAAATGATGGCAAACGCAAGGGTGATTGTGTTGCCAGGAGAGACGGTGACCATATCGTTATCAGAGGACAAAAGTCGTCCTGGGTCTCAAATGGTACCATCGCTGAAATGGCAGCGCTGTATTGTGCCTATGAAGATGACGATGGCGTCCAGGGCGGGGCTGTTTTTGTTGTTCCCCTGGATATCGATGGCGTTACCAGAGGCAAACCCACTGATAAAGTGGGTCAAAGACCTCTGAATCAGGGTGAAATCTTCTTTGATGATGTGGTCATTCCTCTGGATCACATGATTGCTGGCCCGGATCAGTACAACGCTGTTATTGAAACCACTTTAACCGGTGCCAATGGCAGTATGGGTTCACTGTTTTGCGGCTTGGCAAGGGCCGCTCTGGAACATGCGGTTGATTATGCCAAAGAGAGAGTACAGGGGGGTAAACCTATCATCGAACACCAGGCGGTGAAGTCCCGATTGTTCGAAATGTTCCGCAAAGTGGAAGCAGCCAGAGCGTTGAATCTCAGGGTTGTTACCCACAATGCAATAAATCCCAGACTGGAACTTGCGATCGCCAGCAAGGTGACTTCAACCAGAACGGCAATGGAAGTCGCCACGGAAGCGCTCAGTATTTATGGCGGCGCAGGAATTACAAAAGAAAATCCCATCGAAAAGCTGATGCGAGATGCCAGTGTATCGGTGATCGAAGATGGAGAAAACACATTGTTGGGGCTGATCGCGGCCGACCGTCTGTAACTGAAATATTGGGCCATTACCGGACAGAGATGAGGCGCTTGAGTTCATGAAGCATGGGCCGGATCTTGAGGGACTGCTCCAGGATTTAAGTATTCAGGGCGAATTCAGGGCGGAATCATCCCGGTGTGTGGTGATAGATGTATTGGTTGTTTAGCCAAACGCCGGGTCAATAAAAGGAACAAAAGATGCCAGGACCACTTAACGGCTATCGCGTTCTGGATCTCACTACGGTGATTTCCGGCCCATTGGCGACCATGATTTTGGCTGATCAGGGCGCCGATGTTATCAAAGTCGAAACGCCGATTGGAGGTGATTATGTGCGAGGCGCCGGTTTTGGAGAAAATCAGTTCACAGCCACCTTCCTCAATAACAACCGCAATAAGCGCGCCATTACTCTCGATCTCAAATCAGAAACAGGTCGTGAAATACTTTTGAAGCTTGCCGCGACTGCGGATGTCTTTATTCAGAACTTTCGTCCCGGTGTGGTAGAAAGACTCGGCATCGGCGAACGTGAAATCCGGGCAGTTGCGCCGAATATTATTTATACCTCCATCAGCGGCTTCGGTGAAAAAGGACCCTGGTCGCACAAACCTGTCTACGACCCAATTGTGCAGGCAATAACCGGTCTGACAACTATTCAGGCGGGATCAGATGAAGAGCGACCCAGGCTGGTACGAACCATACTCCCCGACAAGCTCACCGGAGTTACCACTGCACAAGCCGTAACTGCTGCTCTCGCTAGTAGGGAAAGAACCGGACAGGGTCAACATGTGAGAGTTTCGATGTTGGATGCGATCATAGCTTTTCTATGGTCTTCTGACATGGGTGGACAGACTTATGTGGATAAAGAGGTCAGCGTGCAAAGAGCCGCGACCTTTATCGACCTTATTTATGAAACCAAGGATGATTACATTAGCGTGTCTGCCATGGCAAACAAACAATGGCAAGCACTGTGTAAAGCGGTGGGACACCCGGAGTGGCTGGATGATGCCAGATTCAAAACGCCTGCTCTCAGAGACAGATACGCCAACGAGCGCCTGGAACTGACCCAATCAGCTCTGCGGCATAAAACCGCAGCAGCATGGCTGTCCATTCTGGATGCAGCAGGGGTTCCCTGTGCACCGGTATTAAATCGAAAAGAAATGATAGAACATCCTCAAGTGATTGCCAGCGAAATCATTGTTGAAACTGAACATCCGCATGCCGGAAAATTGCGGCAGGCAAGACCCGCAGCCAGATTTGACAAAACCCCAACAGAAATACGCAGGGGAGCGCCTCTGCTTGGTGAGCACAATGAAGATATTCTCATTGAATTAGGCTATTCGAGTGAAGACCTGAAAGAGCTAATCAAACAGGGAGTTATCAGTGGGTAGACAGTCCAACGGATGTGTCTTTGCAAATTCCGGTCCTTCAAATGGTTGAATCTGCGTCTTAATCCAACCTGCACTAGCTCGCGAATTGTAC
>JASJXV010000016.1 GCA_030123805.1 Gammaproteobacteria bacterium | reverse complement strand
AGATATTTGTTGCCTGATGCCCTTTCAGCCACCCGATGAAACACCAATACTTGACGCCGGTGTACTGACTCGATTTATTCCTTGATTCGATATTGGGCTGACAGCGCATGCGCAATCAACCCCTCTTCCCGGGCAAGGACATTCGCTGAACGGCCAAGTAATTGCGCTCCTGTTTTGGAACACTTGATTAGTGAGCTGCGTTTTTGAAAGTCATAAACCCCTAAAGGAGATGAGAATCTGGCTGTACCCGCCGTAGGCAATACGTGACTTGGTCCTGCTGAGTAATCACCAATACATTCAGCAGAATATTTACCGAGAAAAATGGCACCTGCATGGCGTACATAATCCAGCACTGATTCCGGATCTTCTATCGCCAGTTCAAGATGTTCAGGTGCAATCCTGTTGCTGATGTCCACTGCCTCCCCGAGGTCTCTAACCTTTATCAAAGCACCACGATCTCTTAACGATTTTTCAATGATGACAGATCGATCCATTCGCCCAACACGATCAGCTATCAACCGATCCACCTCTTTGAGCAATTCCTCATAGGGTGAAATCAATATCGCCTGTGCCTGCTCATCGTGTTCTGCTTGAGCAAATAAATCCATTACCAGCCACTCGGGACTGGCTGAATTATCGGCGATAACGACTACCTCTGATGGCCCGGCTATCATATCAATACCCACTCTGCCAAATACCAATTGCTTGGCGGTAGCCACATAGATGTTGCCCGGACCTACTATTTTATCAACCGCACTCACTGACCGGGTACCATAGGCCAGGGCCGCAATAGCCTGCGCACCACCAACGGTAAAGAATTTGTCCACACCACTTATAGCTGCTGCGGCCAACACCGTTTCATTCAACTCCCCCCCAGGGCAAGGCGCCATGAGTGTGATCGCGTCGACACCAGCAACTTTCGCTGGTATGACAGTCATCAGAACGGACGATGGGTAACTTGCCTTACCCCCGGGGGCATAAACCCCCACGCAGTCAAGCGGCCTGATCAGCTGACCCAGTTGGTTGCCCTGGCTATCCGTATATCGCCAGGATTCCTGTTTTTGCCTTTCGTGGTAGGCCCTGATCCTTGCAGCGGCATTTTCCAGCGCTTCCAGTACTTCGGGGGTAATTCGCTGTTTTGCAGTTTCGAGCCTTTCCGGGTTCACTTCCAACTCGTTGAACGATTCCACACCTCTGCGATCAAAACGGTTGGTATATTCTATGAGCGCCTGGTCTCCTGATTCTTTGACTGTCTGGATTATCTCCATTACCACGGCCCGAACATCACCGGTCAGCGGCATCTCACGATCAAGAAGCAGCGACAGATCCGCATCGAATCCGGGCTGTTCAGTGTCTAAATGCCTTGTTTTGGAAATCATGGCTGACTTACCGACTTTACTCAGCCGGCTACTCTCCTTATTTTGGCTCCCAAAGATTGAAGTTTTTCTTCGATCTGCTCATAGCCCCTGTCTATGTGATAGATCCGATCCACTTCCGTTTCGCCACTGGCGATAAGACCAGCGATAACCAGACTCACGGACGCTCGAAGGTCATTGGCCATGACCGGCGCCCCTTTGAGTGTTTCCACTCCCTTGATAATTGCCGTCGTATTATTTCCTTCCAGTTTAATATTTGCGCCCATCCGATTCATCTCATGCACATGCATAAACCTGTTTTCGAAAACTGTCTCGGTCACGGTCGCAGAGCCCTGTGCAATGGTGTTCATGGCAATCATCTGTGCCTGCAGATCGGTAGGAAAAGCCGGGTAGGGCGCAGTCACCAGATCAACCGCCCTGGGTTTCATGCCATGCATATCCAACTCGATCCAATCAGTGCCACAGGTTATATCAGCACCGGCTTCTTTCAACTTTAACAGCAGGATTTCCAAATGCTCAGGCATGACATCTTTCAGTTTGATACAGCCTCCAGTTGCAGCAGCAGCAATCAAGAAGGTACCCGCCTCAACACGATCCGGGATAACTTTGTGAGTACAACCACCGAGTTCCTCCACACCATTAACCACAATGGTATCTGTACCCACCCCGTGAATATCAGCACCCATTGCTATCAAACAATCTGCAAGATCTACAATCTCAGGTTCACGAGCACAATTCTCCATGATGGTCTGGCCTTCTGCCAATGTGGCAGCCATCATGATGTGCTCTGTCCCACCCACGGTTTTTACGTCAAAAAAGATATGTGCACCCTTTAAACGTCCATCCACGGATGCTTTAACATACCCCTCGTCCATTACTATTTCCGCACCCAGGGCTTCCAGGCCTCGCAGATGCTGATCCACTGGTCTTGGGCCAATGGCACAACCTCCGGGCAACGACACCTCAGCCTTTCCATAATGAGCCAGCATTGGTCCCAGTACCAGAAATGACGCTCGCATGGTCTTCACCAAATCATACGGCGCAGTAAATTTTTTAATGGTATTGGCATGAATCTCAATACTCATCTTCTCATCAATGACCACCTCAATACCCATGCATCCCAACAACTCGATCATGGTAGTTATGTCACGTAAATGTGGAACATTACATATTCTGACCGGTTCATTGCCCAATAAAGAGGCGGCCAGTATGGTCACTGCGGAATTTTTTGCTCCGGAAATGCGAAGTTCGCCATTTATGCTCGAACCTCCACTTATGATCAGTTTATCCATTAGCCCCCCTGAAATACTGTTGGCAATTAAATATCATCCAAGTCATTTATTTGTTGACCTCTGCCGGGGTAAGGGTTTGCATATTCACTGCGTGAATTTCGCCATTGGATATCAGCTCTTTCAATAACCCATACACCTTCTGCTGCCGTTTTACCTTGCTCAATCCTTCAAAAAGGTCACCGACGACCTGTACACTAATACGGTTGCCATCTCCGCTAACATCAACCTGACAACCCGACAAACCATCTTCCAGGAGCTTTTGTATCGAATCAAGTTCCATAACTATATCCCATGTTAAACCTGTCCAATTGAAAAAGGGCGCAATAATAAAGGAAAGAAAACGGTCAAGTAAACATATACCTTGGCCATCTGGATCCTCACTTTACATAGGGAAGCTCTGATTCACCTGATTGTTGAAGGACAAATGGCCGGTAGCCGGTCTTTGCGATAGCTATACTATACAGGAATTTAGTGACCCTGGAGGCTTCTGTAGAACCTTAAAAACGCGTCTAATGATCTAAAAGATCTGTCTGACATGGCAACCTGCTGTATAATGGAATCGTCTTTGCAGCATGAAGTATTATTATAAATTCCCCCTGCATTGGCTAGAGACGAGAAAATTTCACGCTTGCAAAAGCATTCATTTCCCAATTTAATTGACTGCCCCTAAAGATCAGGATACCGCTCCGCAATATGCTGTTACTTTGTCTCGCACTACTCGCCGGTTTTCTGATACTGTTTTGGAGTGCGGATCAACTCGTATACGGCGCCACTGCTACAGCCCGCAATTTCAATATGTCGGCTATGTTGATCGGCCTGACACTTGTGTCCCTGGGCACTTCTGCACCAGAGGTTTTCGTCGCGGTAGCTTCAGCTATCGAAGGATCTCCGGAACTCGCCGTGGGGAATGCCATTGGATCGAACATTGCCAATATTGGTTTGGTTCTGGGACTTACAGCCGTGCTGGTCCCTCTGCCGTTCAGAGTTGAGGTGCTGCGTCGTGATTTGCCGATTCTAATGGTGGTGACTATGTGCGCCGGAATCGTATTGATGAACTTGTATCTCGGTGTTCTTGATTCTCTGTTTCTTTTTGTCGGACTTGGCTTGTTTCTGCTCAGGTTAGTCCGGGAACATCAGCGTACATACACTATGGAGCAGGCTGCAGAGATTTCAGGTCTGGATGACATTCCGGAAATGTCGACGCGGAAAAGCATCCTGATTTTCCTGTTTAGCCTGCTCTTGATGTTAGGCAGTGCTGAGTTGCTGGTATGGTCAGCTACCGGAATTGCCACCCGCATGGGGATTAGTGAACTGGTCATAGGCCTCACTGTCATTGCGGTGGGTACCAGCCTTCCTGAATTGGTGGTATCCGTGAGCTGTGCACTTAAAGGGCAAACCGATCTGGCAATCGGCAACATTGTTGGTTCAAACATCTTCAATATTCTCCTGGTGCTTGCTATTCCTGGTCTGTTAGCCCCGACTGTGCTGGTAGCCGAAATTCTTTGGCGCGACTTTCTGTTGATGTTCATGATGACTTTACTTCTGGTACTATTCGCCTACGGGGGGGGCCGCAGCAAAGCTAAAATAACTCGCCTGGAAGGAGGATTCCTATTACTCATTTGGGTTGCGTATCTGACATCTCTGTATCATTCATCCATCAACCAGGTGTAGTGCCCATGCAACAAGCATGTTTGCTTGATGCTATGATGATCCTGGTACCCAGAAAATCCTAGATCATTGGCGGTGCCACAAGGAATTCGGTGAACAGTAAACTGATAATTCAATTGGCATTTCTACTCCTTGCAGGTGCCAGTATCAATTGGTACCTGGATTCAACGGTCGGCGAATCAGGCAATTCTATTATCCGGCAAAATGATCCCGATCTGTATATGATAAACGCCAGTCTGACTCAGTTCGATGCGACTGGTAAATTGCAGCACCGCATTCGCGCATCGAGGTTCACGCACTACCCCGCGTCAGATATCACTATACTCACCATGCCAGACATTACCTTGTATAAAGACGATGCGCCGCCGTGGAAGATACGCTCAAAAGCGGGTCGCATATTACCCGATCACGGCGACCAGGGGAGTAGATTGGAACTCTGGGACTCCGTTCTGGTGGAGAGAACGAACAAAGAGGGTAAATTTATTCGTATTCGGTCAGAAAATCTCACCGTTCTACCCGCACTGGATTACGCTGAAACTGATCAAACTGTTATCATTGACGATAATACAAGTCGGACCACCGCTTCAGGCATGAAAGCTTACCTGAAACCCGGAAGGTTTCTCTTTTATTCAAATGAACAGCAACGAGTAAATACAACTATATTGCCGACGCCTGACCAGATCTGACCTGCACATGCCAAGGAAGATAACTGAACATGAAATTAAGCCCTATCAGCCTGTTCTTTGTTCTCGCGCTCTCAAACGGGGCTTTATACGCACTGAGCAGCGACAAGGATAAGCAATTTTATATTCAGGCTGACACCGCACAAATTGATAAAAGCACCGGTATTTCCGTATACCGTGGCCGTGTCACAGTAGTTCAGGGCACCATGCATATTGCTGCCGATGAAATTGAAATACATACACATGACAGCGAAGTTATCCAGATAATCGCCAGAATGAACAAGAATTCAAAGGCTCTGGCTCATTACGAACAACAACCAGACAAGGATGCCGAACTGATCTATGCAAATGCCAGGGAAATCAATTATATGATCCAGGAAGAGAAACTGCACTTGACAGGACAGGCGAAACTTCACCAACTTCCGAATGAATTTGAAGGAGAGTTATTACACTATGACATCAAGCGGGGAATCGTCAATATGAAGGGCAGTATCACGCCGGATAATAAATCCGGGCGAATCAACATGACCCTTAATCCCAAGAAACACTAGTCGATGCCTGCATCCAAAGATGTCTTACATGTGATAGATCTTGCGAAAAGCTATAAGGGGCATCAGGTCGTCAAGAATGTCTCGTTACGCGTCGAAAGCGGACAGATAGTAGGGTTGCTGGGTCCCAATGGTGCGGGTAAAACCACCTGTTTCTACATGATCATTGGATCCGTCAGGGAAGATCACGGACAGATTCTTTTTAACGGCCAGGATATCGCGGCATTGCCTATGCATCTCCGGGCAAGAAAAGGGCTGGGTTACCTACCGCAGGAAGCATCCGTATTCCGAAAGCTTACAGTCGCGGAGAACCTGCTGGCAATCCTTGAAACCAGACCTGGCCTTGCAAAAATTCAAAGAATGGAGAAACTTGAATCCCTGTTGGAGGAATTTCACATCACTCAACTCCGAAACAGCATGGGCCTGAGCCTGTCAGGTGGAGAGCGAAGACGCGTTGAAATCGCACGTGCTCTAGCCACAGAACCAGCATTTATCCTGCTTGACGAGCCATTTGCGGGTGTTGATCCAATTTCCGTAAACGACATAAAAGAAATTATTACACAATTGACAGAACGCAATATCGGTATTCTCATAACCGACCATAATGTACGTGAAACACTTGATATCTGCGAGAAAGCATACATTGTAAATGATGGACAGATCATCGCAGAGGGGGACACTGAAACAATACTGGCAAATGATCAGGTCAGGAGCGTCTATCTCGGACAACATTTTAGAATGTAATGATATGTTGACACTGACTCACAAAAACACAGGACTCAAGCAGGCAACTATTAACTCCCCCATTGGCAAACCAGTACCGGGCTCTCGCAGTTTGCTTTGCAAACCGCTGCCGCCGGTACCGTTTGCCCCGCGGCGGCGGACCGTCGGCAAGCCGGTACCTATATGGTTATGAAACCCTCGCTGGTCCTCAAACTGGGACAACAGCTTCGGATGACACCGCAATTACAGCAAGCAATTAAGTTGCTGCAGTTGTCGACGTTCGACCTGGAACAGGAAATTCAGGAAGCATTGGACTCCAACCTGATGCTTGAAGAGGTTGTTGCTGATGAAACAGACGATGAACCAACCTCTCTGGACGCCCCTGATGAGGCTCTGGAAGTTAGCGAAGAATTCATGGAAGAACTCCGCAAATCCGCGGACACGCAAAAGGATCCTGCGGATGAAACTGCAGACTCAAACGAGAATAGTATCGGTTCCGAATCGGAAATGGGTAAATCCGGTGATCTGTCAGACCCTGATGCCGCTCCTTACGATCCGGAAATAGATGGCGATGCTGTACCAGATTCCCACCAGGAACTTTTGTCTGACAAGATGGCCGATGATTTGCCAGTCGATAGTGTCTGGGAAGACGTTTGGGACGATCAGCCCACTCAATCTGCATCTCTGAGCAGAGGAGAGGATTTCGACAGCAATTATCTCGAGGTGCGTAATACCGAAGAGATCACCCTAAAGGATCATCTTTTAGACCAAATCAGCCTCTTGCATCTTTCGATGACTGATCTACAGATAGCAGTGGCTATCATCGACGGCCTCGATAATGAAGGTGTATTGACTATTGATCTGGAAGAAATTCTGTCTTACATGGATCCCGATACCGAATTAGACGAAATTGAAGCCGTTCTACATCTCATACAGCACCTTGATCCAGTGGGAATAGCAGCGAGAGATCTCAAGGAGAGCTTACTCATTCAGATAAATCAATTACCCGATTCCACGGCATGGAAGCAACAGGGCATATTGATTATCAGCGACTGTCTGCCACAACTGGGGAGCAGGGATTTTAACTTTCTGATCCGAAAAACAAAACTGAAGGAACCGGAATTAAGGCAGGTTATCGCACTAATCCAGTCACTCAACCCAAGACCAGGATCCGAATTTATTCCTTCCAAAACGGAATATGTCGAACCCGATGTCATCGTGACAAGGAAAAATGATCGATGGTTGGTGGAACTCAACTCATTATCAGCACCACGAATACGGGTTAATCCGGACTATGCATCTATGGTCAAGCGGGCGGATAACAGTGAGGACAATACCTATCTGAAAACACACCTGCAGGAAGCTCGCTGGTTTATTAAAAGCTTGCAACAACGCAACGAGACACTGTTGAAAGTAGCGACAAAAATTGTTGAATTCCAGAAGGGATTTTTGGAATATGGTGAAGAAGCCATGAAACCACTCGTACTTCATGACGTGGCGGAAGCGGTAGATCTTCATGAATCTACAATCTCAAGAGTCACCACGCAAAAATATATGCACACCCCGGCGGGTGTATTTGAACTGAAGTACTTTTTTTCGAGTCACGTAAGTAGCCAGGGTGGTGGTGAAGTTTCATCCACTGCCATCAGAGCACTCATTAAAAAGCTTGTAGCAGAAGAAAATCAGAGAAAACCCTTAAGTGATAGTAAAATAGCAAGTCTATTGGCAGAACAAGGTATAAGGGTGGCCAGACGTACCATAGCAAAGTATAGAGAATCGCTCATGATTCCCCCATCCAATGAACGTAAGCAGTTGGTCTGACCAGGGTGCTTACAGTCTGTTGCGGTAGCATCAGATGGCCACTATTAGCAACCAGGGTCAGGATATTTATAATTAACGCAGGTAGACAACATCTGCAGCAATAACCAATGAGGAGGTCAACACGTGCAAATTAGTGTAAGTGGTCATCATATCGAAGTAACCAGTCCATTGAAGCAATATGTCGAAACAAAACTCGACAAACTTGAGAGACATTTCGATAAAATCACTAATGTTCATGTCATTCTAAGTGTAGAGAAGCAGAGGCAAAAAGCAGAATCAACAATTCATACCCCGGAAGGTGAGGTTTTCGCTGATGCAGAGTCCGAGGATCTTTATGCCGCAATAGATATGCTGGCAGATAAGCTGGATCGACAACTGATTAAGAAAAAAGAGAAAATGACGGAGCGAAAACAACGCTCGTCGGTCAGATAAATGCTAACGGTCATAGCGCCAGGAGGCGAACAGAAATCTCAATGAAAATAGAGTCAATTTTGATTCCTGAAAGAACCAATTGTGGCATGGCTGCAGCAAGCAAAAAGAAGGTTCTCGAACAAATCGCCTCTTTGGTTACCGAATCCCTGCCTCAAATAGACAATGAGGAATTGTTCCAAAATCTGATAGCTCGTGAGAGATTGGGCACGACTGCTCTCGGGAATGGCATTGCAATCCCTCACTGTCGTCTTTCTGATTGTGACGATATGATCTGCGCACTTGTCCAATTACAGGAAGCAGTGGATTTTGGCGCCTATGATCAGATACCTGTGAAAATAATCTTTTTGCTCATAGTTCCTGAAACCGAAATTGAAGACCATCTGCAAACTCTTTCCATGTTGGCTCGTCGCCTTGAATCGGATGATTACCGAACAGCATTGCTGAATGCAACATCGGACATTGACCTGTATCAGGCTGCATTGCAGGAACCGGAACTTTGATCGATCCACTCGACCAGACTGCAGCCCATCCTCATGATCAAACTGATCATTATTAGTGGTCGATCCGGCTCGGGCAAAAGCACAGCTCTACATGTGCTTGAAGATATGGGATTCTATTGCATTGACAACCTACCCCTGGGGTTACTGCCACCGCTGACCGCAAATCTTATAAAAAACCGCATTGCAGACAGAATATCGGTGGGTATTGATGCCCGGAATATTGCTACAGATCTGCGAAAATTTCCCGAATTTATCGAGAAAATAGACAAAAAGGGTATTGAGTTACAGATTGTATACCTCGATTCAGCTAGTTCTGCATTGGTAAAGAGGTTCAGCGAAACTCGTCGCAGACATCCCCTGAGTGATCAACAAAGGGGCTTGCGCGAAGCTCTGGATTACGAAAAACAACTCCTGGAGCCAATTTCGAATCTGGCAGATCTCAAGATTGATACGACATCACTTACGCTGCATCAATTAAGGGACTTGATACGATCCAGGATTGTGAGAGAAAATTTCGGCTTTGCGTTACTTTTCGAGTCGTTTGCCTATAAAAATGGCGTCCCGGTTGATGCGGACGTGGTCTTTGATGCCCGCTGTCTACCTAACCCGCACTGGAAACCTGAGCTAAGATCACTTACCGGTCAGGAATTAGCGGTCAGGGTTTTTTTGGATAGTCAACCCGACTTCATCGCCATGTTCGAAGATATTCGAAACTATCTGAGTGCCTGGTTGCCAAAATTCGAAGCCAACAATCGCAGCTACATGACGATTGCAATCGGATGTACCGGTGGTCAACATCGTTCGGTATATCTCTGCCATAAACTACATCAGCACTTTCACACGCAGTGGGATAATGTCCTGATTCGCCACAGGGAATTGATCCGAGAAGTCGGCGACTGATTAATTTGTGCCATACGCCAATACAGCCCATTATATGGATGCATGCAATTACTATGATTCAACGAACAGTAACCATCATCAATAAGTTGGGCTTACATGCCAGGGCTGCATCCAAATTAGTAGAGACTGCCCGGGCATTTTCGGCAAATATCACTATTTCCCAGGGATCATCGCAAGCCAACGGGAAAAGCATAATGTCACTACTCATACTAGCCGCACCATGCAATACCAGGCTGGAACTTACAATCGACGGCGACGATGAAGATGAAGCAATGAACGCACTGGTCTCACTAATACGCAATCGTTTCGATGAGGCAGAATAACCGCGGCCAATGCAATACATCTGGCAGACTCACCGCGTTGCCGATTCAGAAGCGCTCCGCATAGGTTATAATCTCATCCTGGAATGATGCCTTGAACGAGTAAACTGATGCAAACGGGAAACGAAAGCTCACAAACACAAGCACGGCTTCTGGAACTGAATAAGGCGCTGGAAAGTGGCACCTACAACCAGATGCGCAGTATGCTCAATGGTCTTAATGCGCCAGCTTCAGCTCACCTGTTGGAGTCCTCCCCCCCTAAAGTGCGAAATATACTCTGGAATCTTTTCGATGCAGAGCACCAGAGCCATGTATTACAGCACCTTAATGAAGATGTTCTAACAGATTTACTTGTCACCAAGAATACTGAGGCGTTACTAAGTGTTCTGGAAAACATCGATTCAGATGATCTGACTGACATTCTGCAGCAATTACCCGATACCGTCACCCAGCAGGTAATCAATGCAATGGACGCACAGAATCGTGCACGGGTGGAAAATCTACTGTCTTATCCGGAAGACACTGCAGCCGGTTTGATGAATACCGATACGATAAGCGTAAGACCCCGGTTTACCCTGGACGTAGTTTTCCGGTATTTAAGAAGGCACACTGAATTACCAGATATGACTGACAATATCTTTGTGGTTAATCGTCTTGATGAATACGTTGGATTGTTGCCTATAACAAAGCTGCTCGTGTCTGATCCATCTATGACCGTCAGAGAGATAATGAGTACCGAGATTGATCCGATTCCAGCAGATCTGTCCGATCAGGAGGTAGCCAATCTGTTTGAACGCTATGATCTTGTCTCTGCTCCCGTTATTGACGCCAGTGGCAAGTTGCTGGGACGAATAACCATCGATGATGTGGTCGACGTTATCAGAGAAAGCGCTGATCATTCTTTACTGGGAATGGCGGGCCTTGACGAGGATGACGACACATTCGCACCCATATTCAAAACTGCCCGACGTAGAGCATTTTGGCTTGGCGCTAATTTGATCACAGCTTTTATTGCCTCGGCGGTAATTAATATATTTGAAGAAACCATAGTAAAGGTTGTCGCCTTGGCCGTGCTAATGCCTATTGTTGCCAGTATGGGTGGTGTGGCAGGGAGTCAGACACTGACCCTTGTTATAAGAAGCATGGCATTGGGTCAAATTGGTGAAGCTAATTCAAGCTGGTTCTTTAATCGTGAACTTGCCGTTGGTGCGTTGAATGGCCTATTCTGGGCTGCAGTTGTTGCTATTGTAACGTCAATGGTGTTTCAGGATCTGACACTGGGTTTTATCATCGCCATGGCGATGGTAATTAATTTGATTACGGCTGCAGTTGCCGGAGTCAGTTTGCCAATGATTCTCAAATCATATGGCATTGATCCCGCAATCGCTGGAACGGTGGTTCTCACCACCATTACAGATGTTGTGGGCTTTATGTCCTTTCTCGGATTAGCAACGATCTACTACTCCTGACAGTCAATAGACTCCATGTCCACCAATAAGAGCGATACCAACCAGTTAAAAAGCAAATCCCGACTCAAGAGGGAGATGACCGAACTGCAGAAATTGGGTGAGAGATTGTTGGACCTGACTCACGAGCACCTGGAAAATTTATCCGATCAAACCCTGAAAGAAGCCGTTCTAGTCGCTAAAAAGATAAAGCAAAACTCGGCAAAGAAGCGTCAACTTCAGTTTATTGGCAAATTGATGCGTAACACCGATCGCGATGAAGTTACCCGGTTACTCGATCAGTTTGACAACCAATCCGGGCAGAGTGCGCGACACTTTCACAAAATGGAGAGGTGGCGAGCCGGATTAATAGCAAATGACAACCAGGTGATGCAGGAAATTTTCCTTGAATACCCCCATGCAGATCGCCAACACCTGAGACACCTGGTTCGCCACGCAATAAATGAATCTGTGTCCCAGTCAGGTAACAGCATGCACGCCAGAAAGCTTTTCAAGTATCTGCGTGAACTTGTTGAATAATCCATCCGCAAACCATTAGAGGCGCAAATGCCTCTATCAGGGAAACTCTGCTACAACATCAAAGCGGCATTGTGCAACCAAAGGCATGTCGCTTCGAATCGATTTGAGCAGCGTAAGATCAATTTCCGCAAAACCTACACCGCTACCATCTGACTGGATATTTAGTATTCTCCCCCAGGGATCAACGACTATTGACTCTCCCCAGGTCTGGCGACCAGAATCGTGGTTTCCGTACTGGCAGGCAGCAACTATATAGCAGGCATTTTCAATTGCGCGGGATCTCGTCAGAATCTGCCAATGTGCTTCCCCGGTAATCCTTGTAAATGCAGACGGAACGCTGATTATTTGCGCACCCTTGTGAAGCAACGCACGATACATCTCTGGAAATCTTATATCGTAGCAAACAGACAAACCCAGTCGCCCAACAGGTGTATCAATCACTACCAACTCTGTACCCGCTTCGAAATCCTGCGATTCCATATAGTGCTTTTGATTGTCATTGACATTTACATCAAACATATGAATTTTGTCGTACCGGGCAACCTCGATACCTGATTGATCATAAACCAGAGAAGCAGCTCTAACACGCTCATCCGGTACTGAAAATCCGTCTGGACGGGTTGAGACAGGCACGGTCCCTGCCACTATCCAGACCTCGTTGGTGCGTGCCTGTGCAGCAAGAAAACTCCTGATCGGCCCCTCAGCAGATGACTCTCGCAGAGCTATCTGAAAAACATCCGGGTTCGCCAATGCAGCAAAATTCTCGGGCAAAAAAACCATTTTTGCGCCCTCTTCTGCTGCCGTTGTGATTAACTCTGCTACCAGAGAAAGGTTTTCAGGTACATGCTGACTGCTGGTTAGCTGAATTGTAGCTATTCGATTCAAGGTAATTCTCGCACAGGTTCTGGCGCTTTATTGATAGATGCCTGTTTCGGTTTCTCCTCCTTTCGAACAGAGTCATCAAAAATATTTACGAACTCTATAGTGGGTTCTTCTATAGTGCCCGTAACCTTGTATTTTGCGCTACTCAACTGATTGATCTGATCCTGGAAGACTTTCTGTGCCAAATATACCGTTGCGCCAACCATTGGACTGACGACAATCGCAGAATACCAGGGTAAATTGCGACTTACTGGAAGTGTTACTATCATGTCTCCATCCAGGTCACCCGACACAATATCGATAACACCACCAACCTTAAATGTGCTGCCTGAGCCTGCCACTGTGATAGGATCAATGATACGCATCTTGCCGTCTTCTACCCACCATTCACCTTCTATTTCGTTAAACTCGTAGCCGTCCGAAAGCACATCCGAAAAATCAAATCTGAAGCGTCGCCCCAGGGCAGCAAAATCAAATATGCCCAGAACTTTGATAGCCCCGCCACCTGTCGCCTGCACAAATCGCCCGCGCTTCGACTTGACCTTTACCGCTCCTCTAACAGATTCTTTTGCAATCATTACAGGAGATCCATACCAGCTAATTTTTGTATCGAATACGAAGCTGTCACCTTCGATACTCGGTGCATATCCCCACTCTTTAGCCGCAACCGCAATATCCTTAGCCCACACAACGCCACTAAATGTAGTCGTTTGGTGTATGCCGTCAAACAGCCACTCGATGAATCCGCCTCCTTGTTCCTCATTTCCAACCTCCAATCCCTTCACGGAAGCGTACAGGTCGGAGATCTTGATTTCGTTATTTCCAGGCTCAAGCTTGAAATTCCAGCTACCATAATTCTCATCATTAAACATGAACTCATTAATCCGGACTTGCATCGGCATCAGGTCACGGGCCGAGAGCCCCGCCAGGGGATCTTCTAAATCAGATCCTCCAGTCTCGGAAGTCATTCGCAGGTAATCAATCTCTACATCAATCGGTTTGCTTTCGTCATCATAGATCGTGACCCTACCACCCAAAATCTGATTACTCAGATTAACGTTCCAGGCTTGTTCGGTTCGTCGAATAGCTAGCTCTACTACTTTAAGAGATATATCTTCTACTTCCAGTATTCCCACATCCAAATTTATAAGTCGTACTACCGACTCCAACTCCTGGTCAAATGATGTCTGTGTTGCCTTTTCAAATTCTTGAGTGAATCTATCATGCGTGCGTAACCATTCATCCAGATTCAAATTCGCCAGAACACCGCTCACCTTCACGCCATCTGTCTCAGGTAACTTTGCTCTCTCTGGACCAAAAACTAATGAGCCTCGTACAATTACTGAATTTCTGATTCCCAGTACTGCATTAAAATCATCCGCATAATCAATCTTCACCTTCATTTCATCGTCGTCAAAAACGCTCTGGTACGTAAAGGAAACCTGTTCTTCGGGTAGTTTACCAAGCGGTGCAGGGATTTGAATTTCTATACCGCGAAGATCGGTATCCGCGCGCAAGATACTGGCTGGAGCCTGGTTCCCAAATGGAGTAGTTAAAGATGCCGAATAATCAAATTCTCCTGCAGCGAGATGCAGAATTGTTAGCTCCGACCAATCCCTCAGCTCCTCAATACTGGTTTTACCCTTGAAATCGATTAGTACATACCCCTCGCTGCGATCAGATTCGCTCTGATAAAAAGTAGATATATTCCCCTGGACAGGATAGCCCAGTAATCGAGCAAAAAACCGTTCAGAATTGAGACCTTTACTAACGGTATAGTTAATTCGCGATGATATGTCAAAAATATCCAGATCATATGCAGGCAGGTAGAGATCAACGCCCTCCATCTGAGTATCAATCTCGCCGTCAAAGTTGTACCTTGGTTTTCCTGAATCATCGAGTGAATAATTTATCGGAATACTCAATTTCAGATCTACGGCAATATCCCCTTCTGTTGTCCAATCCTCAGAGACATGGTTAATCATATCGGCCACAGGGGTCGTGTTGATGAACTTCATTCCGTCTGCTGCAGCACCTTCAAGTTTACCGTTCACGTACACATATGATGTTTGTCCATCAGCATCGTATGGCATGATTACATCAACTCTGAGGTCACTGTTATAAAGTTTTGCAATAACCTGATTTGCGGAAACACCCCAATTTCCTACATTCACCAAACCGCTAATACTCTGTAGTTGTGGCCAATCCTCATGATACTTCAGGGTTGTATCTTCGACATTGAAATAGAACTCATGTAGCTTTTCAACAGCCTCAGCATCTTTGGATAATGAGCCGTGGAACAATAGCCCCCCATCTTTCAAATGACCAGACACCAATGCTTCGTCAAGCCACTCTGTCACTTCTTTTGACAGGGTGTTGGGTAAATAGAGGGATTTTTGCGAAATATCACCATTCTCAATACCAAGCATTAAACCCCAGTTTTGCAATCGACGGTTGCTAGTCAAATTCAGGTGGAATTTTCCGCTAACGACCATGTCATTTTTTCGTATTTTGAGCAGGTTGCTTCCCACGCGAAGAAAATCCTGCTTATAGTCGATATACAGACGCCCGCTCGCTGAATCTAAGCTCCATACTTCATCCGATATGGATTCGAAACCGATATCAAATGCACTGTTGTGAATATCTATCCAGGCTTCCTGGGGATTTATCGAAATAACAGAGTCCAGATTTGTAATAGCAGGGGCACCAAGATACGCACTTACCTTGCCGGATTTAAGCTGACTGACTAATCTGAAATCAGGCTTTTTGCTATCCGGTCGAAAATACAGATAAATATCTTCGAGTACTCCTTCCGGCTGCATAGCCTGCAACATCATCATGATTCTCTCGGGGATCAGGTCCTGGCCAAACTCGATGCCAAAATCAGCAAGACGCCCCACATTCAATGCACCACAGTGAATCAGAAGATTACTATTGTTTACAGTCTTGTACGTTACTGCTGCAATATTGCCCGGAGTCCATTGCCTGCCGCCGAGTTTGAATTTCAGACCATTCAGGTAAGCTCGCCAGTCATCGCTCCCGGTGCCGGTGACTCTGATCGTTCCGGTCATGTCCTCAAATGCCGCTAATTGACCTGGCCCGGATTTAACGGTCAAAACAGGCGCATTAAATTCAACCGATATATCGAATCTGCCGTGATCGAACTCCAGCCAGAAATCACCTTCCAGCAAGAATTTGTCCAGACTAAATCCCTTGTAATCTGATTTTGGCAGAAATTCCTGAATTGAAATCGGGGTGATGTGCAGCCATGCACGTGCGTACAACTCATCAAATTCTCTTGGGTCTCCGGAATATTCACCAATAATTTCAATACTTCCCCGATTTGAATATTCGCCAACGTCATCAAGGCGTTCATAATCCAAACGTAATGACAGTGTCTTTAGCTCCTCATAGGTAATCAGCTCCAGAGGGTAATCTGCTTTCTGAAATAATGAGTATTGACCATGGTCAGTCTTTATTTTCAGTTGAATGCCAGAAATGCTCAGGTGTTCTGTATGCACCAACAAGTCAACCAGAGCCGTTGGATCGCCGCTCTGATCCCTCAATGGCAATCCTGCCACTTGCAGTTTTCCGTCCGTCAGGAACTCTATTTCGCTATTCAGATCAGACACCTCCATGAGTGCGATAACCCAATTCCCGTTCATCAAACTGGCGATGGAATCAATTTCGATCTTAAGATTACCGACACTTGTGCCTGGTCCTGATTCACTCCCACCGATGCTGAGATTTGAGATATCTATACCAGGATTAATGCCATTCCAGACACCTGTAAGATTACCCATGGTGATATTAATCTGAAGCCTGGAATTGATTCTTGCAGTGATTTCGGTTTTGTAGGTGCCCAGATTGGTAACTACTATGCGGCCCAAACTGGCATACATGGCAGCCAGTACCAGTAAAATGAATGCGGTCCATCCCAGCAGACCTCTAATAACCCGAAGCAGGTACCGGAATCTCATACGCAAGAAGGTGTGTAGGCCTGCCGGACTGGCCCTGGACTATTTGCGTGACACCGAATGAATTTAAATGAGTACAACATCAAATTGCTCTTGAGAATAAGTAATTTCAACCTGAAATCGAATATCGACATCCATTGCCTTACTCAATTCGTTAACAGCAGCAGCATCTTCATCCAGCAGTCTGTCGATTACTGGTTGTGCAGCCATAATCAAGCAATCGTGTCGATCAAAATCCCTGTATTTTCTTTGAATCTCCCTGAATATTTCATAACATATGGTCTCTGCCGTCCTAATGATTCCCTTGCCACCGCAACTGGGACAGAGCTCACAGAGGCGATTTGCCAGTGTTTCATACGCCCTCTTTCTTGTCATCTCTACCAATCCCAATTCAGAGATTTCAGTAATTCGACACTTGACCCGGTCCTGTTGGAGTCCTTTTCCCAATATTCGGAGCACCTGACGCTTGTTGTCTTCATTGAACATGTCGATAAAGTCCAGAATGATGATGCCACCCATGTTGCGGAGTCGGAGTTGCCTGGGAATAGCTGATGCTGCTTCCAGATTGATCCGGTATATGGTTTCTTCCAGATCTTTGCGACCGATGAAGCCACCTGAATTTACATCTATTGTGGCCATGGCCTCCGTCTGTTCGATCACCAGATAGCCACCCGATTTCAGCGGCACTTTGGTCTCGAGCGCATTTTGAATCTGATCCTCAATATTGTAACTATCAAACAATGGGGCTTGTTCTTCTCGCAATTTCAGGCACTCAGCCTTCTGCGGTATAAAGTCACGAATGAAATGGCTCAATTTCTCATAGATCGCCCGGGAGTCGACAACAATCTCTTGCGTGTTCTGACTGATAAGATCTCTCAACACCTTGAGATGTAAGGGTAAATCTTCATAAAGGATTGCCGGTGCATTCAGATTCTTGCTTTTTTGATTTATCGAGGTCCAGAATTTTCGCAGCAGCTCAGCTTCCCGCAATACCTCATGCGGCTGGACCATCTCTGCGGCAGTACGAGCAATAAACCCATCTCTCTGTCCTGCTTCCGGAATTGATTCAAGCATATGACGCAGTTCGTCCCGCGTTTTCTCATCTTCAATTTTTTGTGAGATACCTATATGCGTGGAACCTGGAAGGTAAACCAGATATCGTGACGCGAGTGAAAGACTCGTGGTCATCCGAGCACCTTTGGTTCCGATAGGTTCTTTAGTGGCCTGAACAAGAATTTCCTGGTTTTCTCTCAACAGCGATTCGATTCTTGGCAGTTCAGGAAGATCATCTTCCGACGTCGCTCGCATATCTATAAGATCGGTAACATGAATGAATCCTGCTTTACTGTGGCCGAAGTCAACAAAAGCAGATTGCAGTCCGGGTAATATTCTCAATACCTTGCCCTTGTAGATATTACCGACAATTCCGCGAGAATCGCTGCGCTCCACAAATATCTGCTGCAACAAGCCCTGCTCAATTACAGCCACTCTGGTCTCGCGTTGCGCTACGTTTATTAAAATTTCCTCATCCATCCGGACAGGCGTCCCCCTTCAATTAATTGTCCCGCACGAGTCCATTATTCCTGTTCCCCAGGCAATTGATATCAAATAAGGATAACAACCTTGATGTTTCCAGCAAAGGGAGTCCGACTACTCCCGAGTAGCTGCCTCTGATCGACTCTATGAAAACTGCTCCCAGACCCTGAATAGCGTATCCACCTGCTTTGTCCAAAGGTTCATCTGTATTGCAATAACTGATCTGTTCCTCTTCAGTTAGGTGCCTGAATCGCACTAAAGTTTCACTAATGGCTTGTTCAATGCGATCTTCCTGACAGATGGCAACCGCTGTCAACACACGATGAGTCTTACCGGACAACCTGGACAGCATTTTTTTTGCCTGGTTCCGGTCGCCCGGTTTGCCCATAATCGTATTGCCAACAAGAACTATTGTATCCGCTGCCAATACCGGAAGCGGTTCTTCCACCATTTCTGCGCCTTTCCTGGCTTTCTCAATTGCCAACCTCAGTACCATCTCTGCAGGTAACTCGCCATCACCAATCTCCTCCATGATCTCAGGTTTTACAATCCGATAACAAACACCGAGCTGCTCAAGCAATTTGGCACGGCGGGGAGATGAAGAAGCTAAATACAACTGACAGGAATTCATTCTGGATAACTCAAGATCTTGGCTCTCGCAGTTTGCCCGCAACGGCGGACGCCGCAAACCGCTGCCGCCTGTGCCGTTTGCCTTCGGCAAGCCGGAACTTGGCTCTCGCAGTTTGCCCGCAACGGCGGACGCCGCAAACCGCTGCCGCCTGTGCCGTTTGCCTTCGGCAAGCCGGAACTTGTTAATCAACATTGAAGCGTCGTCTCAGATGCCTCAACAAGAGAAACACCCATGGCCATAGAAGAGCGCTCACTATGGAGGGCAATAGATACAGAAACTTCCAGGTCCGATCTATGGTCATAAAATCAATCACAAAAAGGATCATTTCGGCAACAAATATTGCCGCAAATATGATCATCGCCTGTTGCCAAACTGAAAACATTCTCATTCTCTGATACGAACTTGCAGCAATATAGCCTATAACAAGAAAGGCCAGTGCCTGCTGGCCAAGTAATCCTCCCTGGAGTACATCCAACATCAATCCTGATATCCATGCAGCGACCAGACCAACCCGATGCGGCAACGATATGATCCAGTAAAACAACACTAGCGCTACCCAATGGGGACGTGCATATGCAATATAATCAGGTAAGAAATCGGGTAGAGAAAATATCGCTAATACAAAAGCAGCAAAGAAACTCAGGAATACAACCCACATACCTCTGAAACGATCAAGAACCATCATCCAACTCCCTGGACTGAGACTTGCGAGCAGCCATTTGCTCGGCCGTAAACACCAACAGCAAGTGCCTGCTGCGATCCAGATGTGCACTCGGTCTGGCTTTAACGACAGCAAAGGGTTGCCCCGGGTCGTGTGTAACCTGGGTCACAATCCCCACAGGATACCCAACTGGAAATCTCTGCCCAAGCCCCGAACTCACCAGCAAATCCCCAACGCGGATATCAGCAGTATCCTGAACATGGTTCAATTCCAGCTCGTTGATCCTGCCTGATCCTGCTGCGATGAGCCTCAGATTATTCCTGTTTACCTGAACCGGCACTGAATGAGAGACATCTGTGATTAGCAATGCGCGGCTGGTGTATCTGCTGACTTCAATAATTTGCCCCATCAAACCTGTCGCATCCAGCAACGCTTGTCCCAGGTACACGCCGTTCCGTTTACCTTTATCGAGCACGACAACAAAAGATTCCGGATCAGGACTGATGCCGATCAATTCGGCTACAAGAACGTTATCTTCCAGCTTTTCGGAGGAACCCAGCAAATCTCTCAGACGTGCATTTTCAGCACTGAGGGACGCCATTTTTGCCGTTTTGGCCTGTAGCAATAGCAGATGCTGATTAAGATTTTTAATCTCTTCCTGCATTCTTTCTCTGCTGGAAAACATCTCGGATAAAGCATCGCTGGTATTGGCAGGAAATTCAGCTACATAGAAAATCGGAGTGACAAGGATGTTCAGACTACCTCGAATATCATCCAGATAGACTGAATTGTGGTCCAACAAGACCAAAAACAAAGACAAGACACTGAATCCCAGCATCTTGTATGTAAGCGTATTTTCTTCCAGGAATAGTGATTTGATGACTCTATTTCCTGTTTATTCTTGTCCCGTTTCAAAGATTGCAGGGGGTTAGTTCCGGGTGCTTGATTTGTAACTCTAATATTTTAATATTTTGTGAATACTGGCCAAATATAATACCTTGCGGACAGGAACTAACTTATCGATAACAGATCGCTATCCTTTCTATCATCCATTATTTCCAGCGCCTTGCCTCCGCCTCTTGCAACACAAGTCAGCGGATCTTCAGCAACAATGACGGGCAATCCCGTCTCGTGGGATAGAAGACTGTCAATCCCCCTCAGTAATGAACCCCCGCCGGTCAATACCAGCCCACTTTCGGCAATATCGGAAGCTAGCTCAGGAGGTGTTTGCTCAAGTGCCCCTTTTACAGCCTGTACTATAACCGACAGTGGTTCTTGCAAGGCTTCAAGAATTTCGTTGCTGTTTAGAGTAAAACTGCGTGGCACACCTTCAGCCAGATTCCTGCCACGCACATCAATCTCTCTGACATCCTTACAGGGAAAAGCTGTACCGATTTCCTGCTTAATCCTCTCTGCTGTCGCATCACCAATCAAACTTCCCTGGGTCCTGCGCACATAGGTTGTAATGGCTTCGTCAAATCTGTCTCCACCAACTCTGATTGATTGTCTATAGACTATGCCATTCAATGAAATAACGGCAATCTCTGTTGTGCCACCACCAACATCGATTACCATTGTGCCAACGGCTTCATGAATAGGAAGTCCGGCACCTATCGCTGCCGCCATGGGTTCTTCTATCAAGCGCACATCCCTTGCACCTGCACTGACAACGGACTCCCGAATCGCCCGTCGTTCCACCTCCGTGGATTGACATGGGACGCTTACCAACACCCTGGGACTCGGTCTGATGAAACTGTTCTCATGCACCTTATTAATAAAGTGCTGCAGCATCTTTTCAGTCACCTGGAAATCAGCAATTACACCATCTTTCAAAGGCCGTATCGCTGTTATGTTCCCCGGTGTGCGACCCAACATTCGTTTTGCATCCGCACCGACGGCAGCCACACTTTTCTGGTTGTTCATGCTACGAATTGCGACAACAGATGGCTCGTTGAGAACAATACCCTGGTCTCGTACATAAATCAGGGTATTGGCAGTTCCCAGATCTATAGAAAGATCGTTGGAGAACATGCCCCTCAAACTTTTAAACCTAAACATGTACATCAATGCCCTAACCGATTAGTTAAACCGGCGTGTTCATGGGTGCGGTTTTTGCTTACAGCAAGTAAGTTTAGCAGATTTAGGGCACTGATGATGAAGCAATACTGGAGATTCAAGAATTCTGGCAGGGAAATTGATTGCAGATCGACCAAAAGCACTTTAGGATTCTACGCCTGATTTGCAGGATGTCGGGGAGGTCGCTATATTCGGACCACAGGCCCTATTGATCAGCGCCACCTTGAGACCCGGCGCCACCTCTTTTGAGGCCCATAACCGGGTCCGCTAGCCCCTTAACAGCGAAAATTTAACTCGGAGGACAGGATGAAAGTCGACGATACGGTCGTAAAATCTATCGCACAACTGGCTCAGCTCGAATTAAAACCGGAAAGCATCCAGGAAAACATCGACAGCATGACCAGCATCCTTAATTTGGTGGACCAGATGCAAAGTGTGGATACCACCGGCATAGAACCCATGGCACATCCGTTGGATACCATGCAGAGATTAAGGGAAGATCATGTGTCAGAACCGGATCAGAGGGAACTGTTTCAATCAATTGCCCCGGCAACTGAGAAGAACCTGTACCTGGTGCCGAAAGTGATCGAATGAAAGTATCGATCCAAATGAAGCCAGCTTTCTCTGCGATTAGCTGTATATCACCGCTTGCAAATTGAATCATGGCAATGCATAACAACACTATAGTGGAACTGCTGGCAGCCCTGAAGTCTGGTGAATTTTCCAGCAAGGAGCTGACACGGCATTATATTGAACGAATTAAAGTTCTTGATAGTCTCTACAATGCCTTTATCACTCCGCTGGAAGAACAGGCGTTACAGGCTGCAGAACAAGCCGATGCCGATCGCGCCAGAGGCAAAGAACTGCCCCTGGGGGGAATACCCATTGCACACAAGGACATTTTCTGTACCAGGGGTATCAAATCTACCTGCGGTTCCCGCATGCTGGACAATTTTATCTCACCCTATGATGCGACAGTGGTCGAAAATCTGACAGCCGCAGGTGCCATCCTGATTGGAAAGACCAATATGGATGAATTTGCGATGGGGTCATCCAGCGAAACAAGCTTTTATGGCCCAGTCAAGAATCCCTGGGATCTGGAGAGAGTCCCTGGTGGATCCTCCGGAGGTTCGGCTACTGCTGTAGCAGCAAGGATGTGTGCCGGTGCCACCGGTACCGACACCGGTGGATCCATTCGACAACCTGCCTCTTTGTGCGGGATCAGCGGTCTGAAACCCACCTACGGCAGAGTATCCCGTTGGGGAATGGTTGCCTTTGCTTCAAGTCTGGATCAGGCCGGTCCAATGACTCAGACAGCCGCAGACGCAGCCCTTATGCTTAACGCTATGGCTGGACATGATGCAAAGGATTCAACCAGCATTACCGATCCTGTGCCCGATTATTCTGCCAGGTTGAACGACAAGATCTGTGGCATAAAATTGGGTCTCTGTAAGGAGTATTTTGAGGACGGGCTGGATGCAAATGTGCAGCAATGTGTTATGGATGCGGTTTTGGTTTTGGAAAAAATGGGAGCCAGGATCTCTGAAGTAAGTCTACCCAACACCCGACAGTCGGTACCGGCATATTACGTCATCGCACCGGCTGAATGTTCTGCAAATCTGGCCAGATATGATGGCGTCAGGTTTGGTCATCGCTGCGAAAATCCCGTAGATCTGGGTGACCTTTACCGGAGAAGTCGAAGCGAAGGATTTGGTGCAGAGGTGAAACGACGCATCATGATTGGCACTTTCGCCCTTTCAGCTGGCTACTATGATGCCTACTACCGCAAGGCTCAACAAATCAGAAGACTTATCAAGAATGATTTTGTTAATGTGTTTGAAGAAGTGGATATGATAATTGGGCCTATAGCACCTTCAACGGCATTTCGACTTGGCGAGAAAATCGGCGATCCCGTAACCATGTATCTGCAGGATATATTCACGATCGCGAGTAATCTGGCAGGACTGCCTGCGGCATCATTTCCCGCCGGATTTGTCGACGGTTTGCCTATAGGTATACAGGTTATTGGCAATTACCTGGACGAGGCAAGCATTCTGCAGTTGGGACACCAATTCCAGCTGCAGACAGACTGGCATAAGCGCACACCGGCAAGTGCAGAACTCTAGGGAGCACGGGACTATGCAATGGGAGGTGGTAATCGGACTGGAAATCCACGTTCAGCTATCAACAAACTCCAAGATTTTCTCAGGTGCGAGTACCGCTTTTGGCGCCTCACCTAACAGCCAGGCCTGCGCTATTGATATCGGTCTACCCGGCGTATTGCCAGTGGTCAACAAAGAAGTCTTTAAAAAGGCCGTGGCCTTCGGCCTGGGCGTCGGAGCCGAAATTGCTCTCAAATCGGTGTTCGATAGGAAAAACTACTTTTATCCGGATTTGCCAAAGGGATATCAGATTACTCAATTGGACTACCCCATCGTCATTGGGGGTGAGGTGGAAATCACTCTGAGCGATGCAACAAAGAAAACCATTCATATCACCAGAGCGCATCTGGAAGAGGATGCAGGTAAGTCACTGCATGAAGATTTCCATGGCATGACCGGCATCGATCTCAATCGCGCCGGTACACCTCTATTAGAAATTGTATCTGAACCCGATATGCGCAGCGCGGAAGAGGCCGTTGCCTATGCACGCTATATTCGTCAACTGGTGTGCTACCTGGATGTATCCGACGGTGACATGTCCCAGGGATCCTTACGCTGCGATGCGAATGTATCTATTCGGCCCATGGGTGAAACTACCATGGGCACCCGTACGGAAACCAAAAATGTGAATTCATTCAAATTTCTTGAGCGAGCCATCAATCATGAAATCGAACGTCAGATTGGCGTGCTGGAATCGGGCGGCACAGTACATCAGGAAACCATGTTGTATGATCCTGTTCGGGATGAAACTCGCCCCATGCGCTCTAAAGAGACTGCGACTGACTATCGTTACTTTCCGGAACCCGATTTGCTACCGGTGGAAATCGACGCTGCTTATGTTGCTGATATACGTAACAACTTACCCGAGTTACCGAAGCAACGAGCGCTAAGATTTATCACGGAGATGCACCTGTCTGAAACCGATGCGATGATTCTCACATCCAGCAGGAGTGTTGCTGAATACTTTGAGCGGGTCAGTGAGATCTGCGATGATCCTAGATTGGCAAACAACTGGGTACGCGTGGAACTCATGGGGCAATTGAACAAAGAAGGTCTGGAGATTAAGCAAAGTCCCGTGGTTCCACAACAACTGGGAGATCTGCTAATCCGGATTAAGGACGATACCATCTCCGGGAAAATTGCCAAGACAGTGTTCGATGCCATCTGGCAAGGTGGGGGGACAGCTGATCAGATTATCGAAGCCAGGGGACTGAAGCAGGTTACCGACGCCAGTTCAATTGAACCTGTTATAGATGAGATCTTTGCCAACAATCCGCAACAGTTGCAACAACTAAAAGCTGGCAAGGAAAAGGTACTTGGTTTTTTTGTGGGTCAGGTAATGAAAGCGACCCAGGGAAAGGCAAACCCCAAACAGGTTAACGATCTCATTCGACAAAAAATAAAGTGATGCCTAACCGCCGCTATTGAAATCTTTTACTAATTTCGCAATACGTGCTGCATTGGCACCCAGATCACTCTGACCGACTCTGGACACTGACCTGATATCCATGCTGCTGCCGTTCTGAGTCGCTTGAATTCTGATTACAAGATCATCCTTAAAACCGAACCAGAAGCTGGTGGACACGGCTTCAATCAGGCCATTTTGTTTATCCTTTGTGATCAGCTCATGATTATTCCTGCCAATAATTTCAACCATGCGATCAAAAACCAGATCAGGCGCCAGATCTGAATGAACCGTCTTGATGTGTGGGTAGGCCGCCCTCTGTAAAGCTGCCAGTTTTTCGGCCGGTAGACTTTCCGTTCCATAATCAAGCGTATTGCTTCGCTCACCTCGCAAACCAACCGCTCGATCAAAAACAGGAGGATTGTCAGTATCGGTGGTAATGTCGTGAATGGGAGGCACACCAAAGGCTTTCACGATCTGATACCCCATCACGCCAAGAGGAAGTACTACGACTAGCAGAGCAATAATGCTCAAGCGCAGCTCATGTTTCAGCTTCCGACGGCTTGATATGAAAACAGTGATGCCAATTAAAACAAGTATCAGGGCGCCCCCGATGACAACAACGTACAACAGGTTAAAGGCCAGCTGCAGATTCAGTAGATCGAATTTATAACCCAGTGCTGCCGTTGGTAGCAAAACCAGTATAAGCACCGAGATTATTAGCAGCAGGTATACCCACCATTGTGATTTGATTGCCATATTTGCCGACTCCTATTGCTTGTTGTCTTTTGGCCAGTTCTTGTCCGGATGCGGTCCACCGGATTTGAAACCCGAGGTGGCTACTTCCTTGATAAGCGGTTGTTTTATAAGCCTAAACTAGTTTTATCTCTTGCAATTTCAAGCCAATTTTGTCGGTTTCCGGTGGGCCGCATCCGGACAGGAATTAGCCTAGTGTGCGCGGAATTCGCTTTACTGTACTATTACCCCTCGTTCATTTCACTATATCAATAGCCAGTAATGGAATCTTCCCTGATAAATATCAATTCAGCAAGTCTGGAAGAACTGCAAACCATACACGGCGTTGGCCCCTTATTAGCTGCAAGAATTATTGATTATCGAAACAAATCGGGTGCCATTAGGGTAAAAGAACAGCTGGTTGCGGTGAGAGGTCTTGGAAAAAAGCAGATTGACCAAATGGCGCAGGTTATCGATTGGTCCATTGCCAAGACAACTGCTGCGCAGGGAACAATAAGTCAAATTCCTGCACTGGTGATGTCCGCTACGGTTTTCACTATTTTGCTGTACCTGGTCTATCCCATGATTGGACTTTTTTTTGAGGAGTTCACACATTGGGAAAACAATATCCTGCATTGGTTTACAACAGCGGTAAATTCCCTCGCCATTTTATTCACGACCAGCTCACTCATTTTGATGCTGGGGTGGCTGTTATCTATTTTTTATGCCCGATCATCAGTGCCTGTCAAAATTATTCAATTCGGTTCTGCAGCTGTTGCAACCTTGCTTCTGTCGTTGATAGTAGTTTCATTGGCGGGTTACCGGATCTTGAATACGTACACGGACGTGACCACGTATATGATGAACTTGATGGTCGTCATCGGTAGTGTGCTGTTGCTCGTCTATCTTCAATACGGCCCTCAGTTGCTTTGTTTGACCCGGTATCATCTCAATGAACCAGCATCTGAGTTCTTTGATTACAGTCTGTTTCCCTTAGCTGTGGTTATTTTGATTACCGCCTTGCTGGAATCTTCGATGTCTCCAGTGGTGGACATATTCATGCTCTGGGTAGGCATATTAATGATCACTTACGGTTTGACGCTTTCCCGAAGCGGCTCCTGTTATGCAGACTTGTTACTTGAAATATTTACATGGCCTAACATTTTGCAAAACAATCCGGCAATCGCTATCAGACTGAGCAACACCATACAAAATATTAATAAAACCAGATCGCAGTATGTAGCATTCACTGTGATCGGATGGGCAACCATCGCTATCAGTTCAACTATCCTGATTCACAGTCTGTTCGAACTGACTAAACTGGTTCTCCTTAACTATTAATCTGCCCAGGCAGGAATGTCCAAACTCCCTACGTCAGGCATGTAAAGGTGATTTTGATGAGAGGCTTAAACGCCTCTTACACGACTTTGATATGCCAGGGTTCATACCTTACCCCTAACAGATTGTCTTGAGGATATCTGATGTTGATGTAACCAAGATCCACTAGCTTCTTAAATTCTCTCGTCCTGGCAAAGTCTGAGGTGAAATTTCTTCGACCAAAACCGACTTTACCCACATCATAGTCACCAACGCCATGAAAAGAGTGTCCCGGTGGAGCGAGTGATCTTGATGCTCTCGACAAGTTACCTCGGGATTGAATGGCCTTGGCAAGGAACAGGTGGGTTTGCTTTACAACACTGCGGATACCAGACGTGAGAATTATGCTGTCGCCAACGTCTTTTCGTACCCGGGTATAACTGGTGAGTGAATCACCGCGATAGACGAAGTGGCCTGTATACGGAACCTTGTATCTTTCTTTACGAGGCACAACGGCTGTTAATTCCGATATGACCTTTTCTCCGAAAAAGCCATATTTCTGGGCATCATCGAAAAAGATCAATTCCATAAAGCCAAGTTCAGCCGCTTTGAATTGGCCAACGCTACTATAACGCTCGCTGAACCTGATCATCTCGTCGAAGCTAATCACATTAAAATTGCCGTGGCCCACCAGATTCTGGACCCGATCCAGGCGTTTAAAAGTGGATAACAACAATCGATATTGCCCGGTATTTAAGAAAATATCTTCTGCATGGGTTTGCTCGAATGCCTGCATCTTGGCAATGTAATTCTGCAAATTATTTTGACTGGAATCTGCGCGTGGCTTACTTCTCTGGAATGACTTGAGATACTCGTTGGAATTCGGGGGCGCAGACGCCATATACCGGATGGCGTTAGACAAATCGATAGAACCGGTATCAAAGTCTTCATAAATAACCGGTGTATGCCGCGCAGACTTCAACCCCAACTGGCTACCCATGGCTGCCACGGTCGCTGCTGAACAAACTTTGAGGAAATTTCTCCTCTGCACAATTATTTCCTGATGACTAACGATACGAGTCTATACTATCCATAAACGATCCCTGATTCCAGCATCAGGTGCGTTGAACCTGTATTACAGGAGGTCTTTGCGTCCCATTGTACCCCACAGCAGTCTGAATCTGCCCATACCGACACAGCGCGGTCTATCTGCCACCATCCACCGAAATGGTCTGTCCAGTGATAAAACTGCCCGCAGCAGACGCCAGGAATACCGCTGTTCCACCAATTTCTTCCGGTTCACCAATTCTTCGCAGGCATGCACTGGCCGTAGAGTTTTTCAGTGTTTCCGGGTCTTCCCATAATGCACGCGCGAAATCCGTTCGAATCAGACCGGGGGCAATTGCATTTGCTCTAATATTGTATGCACCATATTCGGTTGCGATATTCCGTGCCAGTTGCATATCGGCAGCTTTTGAGATGCAGTAAGTACCCAGGACTGGACTGCCATTGAATCCTCCCACGGATGCAATGATGATGATGACACCATCCTGTCTTGCCACCATCTCCGGCAACACCATTTGACTCAGCCAGTGATTTGATTTGATATTTGAATCAAGTATTTTCTCAAAGGCGCTGTCAGGAATATCCAGCATTGAACCATAAAACGGATTCACAGCCGCGTTACACACCAGAATGTCTATCGGGCCCACTCGTGCATGGGTCTGATCAACAAGTTGTTGTAACTGTTCCTTATGACCAATATGACACGGTATCGCTACGGCCTCACCCGCACCATTGGTTACCATCTCATTAATGTCTCCTGCCACTTGCTGACAAGCATCTTCCTTGCGGCTTGAAATCACCACCGTGGCACCATGCAGAGCCATCTGCTCCGCAATGGATTTTCCAATCCCTTTGGAGGAACCGGTGACAACAGCTACTTTTCCGGTCAAATCAAATAAATTACTCATACTCTTGTCTCCCCACTGCTATCTTTGTCGCGGTCGATAACAGGAAACGTCTCGGCCGCCGTGTATTAATGCGGCTGAATCTTCCGGTATCGCTGCTGCGATTGCCGCATACATATCTGCATAATTCCAGGTCATTTCGATGCTCTCAGATATCGTCAATCGTCAAAGAAATAAGGGTATGCCAGTCGAAGAGTCTTTGTACAGTTTTATAATTTGCAGAATGAAAAAATTCCGAAAATATCTAACCGACCATTCATTACACGCACAGAAACGACAAGTCCATATT
The DNA here is from genome assembly GCA_030123805.1 of Gammaproteobacteria bacterium. GTDB lineage: Bacteria > Pseudomonadota > Gammaproteobacteria > Pseudomonadales > Azotimanducaceae > JASJXV01. Next base: position 7,195 of record JASJXV010000016.1, on the reverse strand, counting down.
CACTCAACAATCAACAGCCCCTGACCCGTCTCTCGACGACAATTGCTGACCGTCAATCTCTGCTCTCTCAGCAACGATAAGCGCCATGCTACACTGGGCGCCATGTTCCGATACATACCGGGGATCCCGATTGTTTGAGTTTCTCTCCGAATTTACAAATAACCACCAGACACTTTTGTGGTTGATGACAATCTCTATTGACCTTGGATTTGCGTTAATACTTTATCGCATATTTGGGAAGACGGGTTTATATGCCAGCATCATTCTCAGCATATTGATGGCAAATCTGCAGGGACCCAAACTCACTATTATCTGGCTGCCTGTTGTTGGCAATCTTCAGACCAGTCTGGGTGTTATCCTGTACTCGGGAATATACTTTGCTACTGATCTTCTGAGTGAAAAATATGGTAAGCGGGAGGCTAATCGTGCAGTGATGGCCGGTTTCGCAACCAGTGTGATGATCGTTGTTATGATCTTTATCAGTATGCGTTTTCTACCTTCAACCGATCCGCGGACAGCACAATTCTCTTCAGACGTACACAATGCATTCGCCACGCTGTTCAATTTCACCCCCAGGTTCGTATTCGGATCACTACTCGCCTACTTGATCAGCCAGCGATTTGACGTCTGGATTTTTCACTTCATCAAAGAACATACCGGTAAGAAGCACCTGTGGATTAGAAACAACCTCTCCACCATGAGTTCACAAGCGCTGGATACGTTTATTTACTCTCTGATCGTCTGGTGGGGAATAGTAGATCTGGCGGTGGCTATGCAATTAGGCCTGGCGAAGTATCTATTCAAAGTACTCATTGCAATGATTGATACGCCGTTTATTTACTGGGGGAGAAGCTGGGAGCTGCACGAAAAGGATTGGAATGAGTTTAATGGTAAACCGGTCTAGAGGCTGTCCGAGAACAGATTGACCTACTGCGGCGGCGGCAAATCGGATGCTCCGGCATCCCGGTATTTTCCCGCTTATTATCGTTAAATAGTCACCACTATTCCGAAACGTCGGACCGTCCGCTTCGGCGGACCGCTCAAATAACCGAAAAACTAGCCCGGACGCCGTATCACTCAATTTCCCGCTTCGGCGGACCGCATCGTCCTCGCAACGGCCACAATTCTCGTGGTCCGACATCTCGGACAGCCTCCCAGAGTATCTCTGATTTATTCCGTGACACTGTATTGCTATGTAAATTGGTTAATTATCTGCAGAAATTCCCGACCAAAAGTCTCCAATTTTCGTTCCCCAACACCATTAATCCGTAGCATCTCATCGGAATTAGCGGGTCTGGTCTCCGCCATCTCCATCAAAGTTGCGTCGTGGAAAATTACATAAGGTGGTACGCCTGTATCAGCTGCCAATCTTTTCCTGCAATTTCGCAGGGCTTCCCAAAGCGCCTGATGCTGTTCAGCGAGTTGCCGTTTCTGCGGTTTCGGTTTACGTAACTTGTCTTCCCTGGGATCTCTTCGCAAATAGAGTGATTCCTCTCCTTTCAGCAAAAGTCGGGACTTGTCGTCAATTCGTAGCCCACCATAACCTCCGATATCAACGGACAGATATCCCATGGCCACCAATTGTCTAAACACACTGCGCCATTGTTGACTGTCCATATCGGCACCGATGCCGAAAGTGCTGACGGCGCTATGACCATGTTGCTGGATCTTGGGAGTATATTTCCCTATCAGAACATCAATAAGATGATTCACACCAAATCTCTGACCGGTTCTATAGACGCAGCTGACGGCCTGCTGTGCTGCTACTGTACCGTCCCATTTTTCCACCGGATTTAAACAGGTATCACAGTTACCACAAGATTCCGATGACGACTCTCCGAAATAGTGCAACAAGGCATGCCGTCTGCACCCCGTGATCTCACAAAGCCCTAACATGGCATCCAGCTTGTAACGCTCAATCTGTTTTTGTTGTTCACCCGCACTAGATGCGTCCACCATCTGTCTCAACTTGATGACATCCTGTATGCCATAAACCATCCAGGCAGTTGCTGGCTCACCATCGCGCCCCGCACGGCCTGTTTCCTGGTAGTAGGCTTCAAGGCTTTTTGGCAAATCAAAATGCGCCACAAATCTTACGTTCGGTTTATCTATGCCCATGCCGAATGCAATAGTTGCCACGATAATGACGCCTTCCTCTCGAAAAAAGCGTTCCTGATGTCGCTTGCGAATTTCGGCGGATAATCCGGCATGATAGGGTAACGCGTCAAAACCATGGTCGGATAGAAAGCTGGCAATTTCCTCCGTCTTTTTCCTCGCCAGGCAATAAACAATGCCAGCATCTTCGGCGTGTTCATTACGAAGAAATTTCAACAATTGCTGCCTGGCGTTATTCTTCTGGGTAATGCGATATTGAATATTGGGCCGATCGAATCCGGCAACAACAAGCTCAGGATCTCGCAGTTTTAAACGGCTATTGATCTCTTCGCGGGTACGCTGATCCGCTGTTGCAGTGAGAGCAATCTTTGGAACACCACTATATCGTTCAGCCAGCACATCCAGCAACAGATAGTCTGCCCTGAAATCATGTCCCCATTGAGACACGCAATGCGCTTCATCAATGGCAAACAGCGCGATTTCCACACCATCAAGCAAATCCAGTGTCCGCTCCTGCAGCAACCGCTCGGGCGCAATATAAAGCAGATCAAGCTCTCCCTTTCTTAGTTGCCACTCTATTTCATCTATCTCGCTGGGTTGCAGGGTTGAGTTCAGATAACTGGCGCTAACACCATACTCGGACATTGAAGATACCTGGTCGTGCATCAATGCGATCAATGGAGAGATCACAATCCCGCATCCTGACCGAACAATCGCAGGAATCTGGTAACACAGTGATTTGCCGCCACCCGTGGGCATAATTACCAGACTATCTCGACCTGCAATCAGGTTTGCAATAATTGATTCCTGATAATCAAGATAATCTCGATAGCCAAATGTATGCTGTAGAACGTGCCTGGCTTGATCTGTCACATTTCTGGTTCCCTGACGATCCTGTCCTTAAGTGAGGCGTTTGCGCTGTCGCGGATTTTTCGTCAGAGCAAGGCAAATGCCTCTAAGTTCTTCCCTGGATCTATTGCCTTCGTACCTGCATAACAGCCTGGACTGCCATCATATAAGAGTACTATTTAGTATTCAGACTCATCTACAATAATTTTTTCATATCTTGCCATTTCCCCCATAGTTCATCCCTGAATTGTGGTGCTGCAATTTTAATTAACGCCTCGCCTCTGGCTCTGGATGACAGGTAACGCAGTTCAGCGATACCGTATTCTGTCACCACCGTATCGATATCCGTTCTGAGTGCAGTCGCGGCGGTGAAACCTTCGAGTACCGGGACTATTCGAGAGATCTTTCCCCTGGCGGCCGTCGCCGTGAGCGCAATGATAGATCGTCCTCCTCGGGAAGCCGCGGCGCCGCGCATAAAATCCACGGCCCCACCCGTTCCGGCGATCTGTCTGCCATTAATCATTTCCGAATTCACTTGCCCCAAACAGTCCACCTCCAAAGCAGAATTGATGGAGACAAAATTGTCTAACCGCGACAAAACGGAGTGATCATGGGTATAGGTCACCGGTTTGATTATCAGATCTTCTCTGGTAGCCGCCCATTGATATAAGGCTTGCGTACCGATCGCCATGCACACAACCATTTTACCTGTATCTACAACCTTTCTGGCTCCCGTTAACACCCCCCTCTCTGCCAGCATCATTACACCGTCATCGACAATACCGGAATGTAAACCAAGATCGTTTTTCTCATGTAATGCACTCAGCACAGCATAAGGGATACTACCAATGCCAGTCTGAATACAATCCCCATCCTTTATCAAATCAGCTACCAACTGGCCAATCTTTGCCGCTTCCGGAGTAGGGGCTGCTATGGGATACGGGGTCAACTGTCGGTTACATCGAACCGCGTACTGAACCCGATCCTGCGCAACCAGTCTGGATCCGGTCGGGGCAGGCATCGCGGCGTTTATTTCTGCCACCACACACTTTGAATTACCCAGCACTGCATCTAGTACATCCACATTCAGTCCCGCGTTGAAATGCTCTGTACGATTACTGTCTGTTAGCTGAATCAATGCCAGATCAAACCTTGCACCACGAGATAAATAGTCCGACACTGCCCTTAATTGCATGGGCAGAAAATCGATCCGGCCTTTGCGATAACCATCTTGCAACGGCGCTGAAAGCATAAAGGTTTGCATACTGGCTGAGGAGTGAAAGGAGGAAAAGTCCGTACCGTTCAATCCAGGCAATATCGGTTGAACATAGACCACACCTGAACTGGAATCCGGTGATGCTCTCAGGGCCGCTATGAGATCCAGGGGTTCATTAGTACCCCCGGCCACAAAAACACGCATGCCCGGTTGCAACATGGCGGTTATCTCACCCGCCTGAATATATTCAGTCATTCATCATCCCGCAGCCGTCTCATCATTAAGCCAAGCAACGGGAATTGCTGTGGCAGCACCGGCAGCACCGCGTGCTTCATATGACAACTTTAACGGTAAATGCTCAGGATCGGTCAGCCTCCCAGTCTCGGATGAGCTTACCTGGCGCTCAATGATCATTCCCTGCCTGGCAAGGGTTCCAGGTTGCTACTGCGAACACCGGAACCCACCTGATATTCTTATTATGGTCAGAGATACTACCTTTATTTTTATCCAGTAAGCAAATAGATCAAATTTTTTCTAAAAATCCATAGTAAATGTCATACCTACTCTCAATGGCTCCCCTAACTGAGTATAACCTTCTGCGGCATATCCCTTGGCTGGATCGTTGCCGAAGAAAAAGCCCCTGACAAAGTAGTCTTTATCCAGCAGATTTCGCCCCCACACAGCAACACGCCAGGCGTCGGTTTCATAGCTTATATTTGCATGCAGCAATTCATAGGCGTCCGATACTTCGTTATGACTGTCGGAGAAGAAAAACTCATCCTTGCCCTCCAGTTCCACCCGAATGGACAAACGTTCACTGATCTGCCATTTACCCCCGATATAGAATTGATACTCGGGAGCATGTGCCTGATCTCGCCCGCTCAAGTCATCTCCGGCTGAATTGACAAAATCTTCATACTCGGACTTCAGAATACCCAATGTGCCAAATAGGGTCAGATCATCCGTGACTGCCCAATCCAGTTCAACTTCCAGGCCATAATTTTTCCCTTCCGCTGCATTACCCACGAAGTCGATAAACTCTGTAGGACCCTCGTCGCTAACCCTGAGAACAGAACTGGAGATCTGCACATCGTTGCGCGCCATGTAAAATAGAGCGATCTGCGAACGCAAGGACCCATCCAGCCATCTACTCTTCAAACCAGCTTCATAGTTCCACAATGATTCCGAGTCATACTCTCTTAAATCCGCATCAAGTGATCCATCCGTATTGAATCCGCCGGATTTGTAACCGCGAGAGATACTAAAATAATAGTGATTCGCCTCATCCATCTCATAGTCAATGACGATCTTGCCACCTATCAGATCCTCATCTGGTGAAAATCCGACGCCATCGGAATCAGCATAGTCAGCCTTGAATCTTTCGTAACGAAGACCAACTGTTATGGACCAGGCATCCGACAGATCAGTGTCCGTTTGACCATAGACGGCGTAGCGATCGATTTGGTAGTCACTCAGAAAATCTTCACTAAGCCATGTATATATTCGTCGTAGATCCACCCGCTGATTCAGGGCGTATATCCCGAACACCCAGTCAGTGCTAGCGCCAAGAATCGAGGCATCTTCAGTCGAAATAAGCCGAATTTCGGCATTGGTTGTTTCACGATCTCGAAGATAATAATCAGTGGAGGAGTACCCCCCGGGGTAGTAACCAACATAGGTCCAATCCTCGTCATAACCATAGATGATGTCAGAATCCGCTCGCCCGAGATTTACCTCCATATAAAAAGGATCAAACCCACGCCAGGTGAACTTGCCCCCCAATATGTTACTTTTCTGCGCATCCCGACCAGGCTCATCCGAAATGGTATCCCGGGTGTTATCCAACGTGAATACATCATAGCCGTTATCGATATCGATCAACGAAGCATGGAGATCCAATTGCATTTCGTCTGAAACATGCCAACGCAATTTCCCTCTGACCGTAACCTCATCCCTCTTGTTGGTTGGTTTACCCAGGTAGTCATTGTCACTAAAGCCATCGCTCCGGTAATGTTGTCCAGCAAGGCGATACAACAAGGCATCAGACCCCAATGGTCCTGACAGTACAACACCTATACTCCGGCTATTAAAATTGGCCGCATCCAGTTGCAGTCGATATTCATTGCTTCTCGAAGGTTCCCTTGTTTTTATATTTATCAGTCCTGCCAAAGCGTTGGCTCCGTAGAGTGTGCCCTGGGGACCCTTAAGAATTTCAACCTGCTGTACGTCGAACAGAGTTCCGGCGGTACCGGCGCCACTAAAATCCACATCATCAATAATTAATCCGACAGATGAGTTAAGTGGCTCTGCAAATTGACCTCTTTCGCCGATGCCTCTTACCTGGTAAAAACGTGCCCGGGAACCGCCGGAAGAGAAGTTGACGTTAGACGCCATACTCAGAATTTCTTCCAGATGCCTGGCTCCACGACCAAGAATTTTTTCGGCACTGACAACAGTGACACTGGTGGATAAATCGTTGATGGATGAGTGTCTATAGTCAGCCGTAACGACAATTTCTTCGAGTAGGCTCTTGGTGGCGTTTTCGTTTTCTGCGGATAGACCAGGCACGGCTGCCGCCAGGCCTGCTATAAGAAATAACAATTGTTGCATATGATTCTCCAGGATAATTCCTTAGAGACTCGGTGAAAATCGGGTGGGGGGATTGTCTGGTTCAGATTTTTTGTTTCGACATCCTATTCCTACGCCAGTATTAACCGGGTCAGGTTCAAAGGGTCCACTATCATGAGTGTCTCAGGCGCACGCGCCTCCCCTTAGGTAGATGTAACTGTAATACAGATTGCTCTCTTACGGAAGTATCAATATGCAATTCGGAAAAAAATAAAGTGCGAGCATTTGCCGGACGGTCGCTAGCGGCCAGTCGGATTTGGCGGCTTATAGACCATTTGTACATTGAGGCTCTCTTGTTCTTAGCACCAATCGATCTTACAAATTAGTCTGTTTGATCTTCCCCCGGAATACTGGACACCGAGTTAAGAATTATACAATGATTCATAA
>JASJXV010000092.1 GCA_030123805.1 Gammaproteobacteria bacterium | reverse complement strand
CGAAAGTAATCGGCTAGACGCCGAAAGATTGCCGATAATTGGCAGTTTTGTGCTAAAAACAAACCTGAAGATGTTCTCTCCCAATACCGCTCACTCACCCCTGCCCATCTGTTCGTAGGAATTGAGTATACTTTGACACCCTGAAGCAAATGTGATCTATTCTGATTTCCCGCAGACAGCCCTGATATCTGCGCCAACCGCGAGGTTCTGCGCATGAGTAATGATGTCTATCGCAAGCTGGCAAAGGTGCTGGACACCCTTCCGAACGGCTTTCCGGATACCGACAACGGTCTTGAGATTAAACTTCTCGAGAAGATATTCACGCCCGAAGAAGCTGATCTCTTCTGCGATCTCAGGTTGAGTATGGAGACACCGGTGCAGATCGCCGAGAGAACCGGTCGCCCGCTGGATGGTCTGGACGAACTTCTTACCCGCATGTGGCGGGAAAAGGGCCAGATCCAGGGTGCTGAACTCGGACCCACCCGGGTCTTCAAGATGCTCCCCTGGGTGATCGGCATCTGGGAGATGCAGGTCGGCCGGATGGACGAGGAATTCGCGAAACTCTCTCAGGAATATTACCAGCACTTCGGTCCTGAGTTCTTCTCGAGAGGACCCTCGCTCATGCGGACTATCCCTGTCGGGAGGGAACTCACTCCCGTCCAGCAGGCGATGCCCTATGACCGGGTTTCGGGAATCCTCGAGAACGGCAAGTCCTTCGCGGTAAATGATTGCGTCTGCAAGAAGGAGGAACGGCTGCTGGGTCATACCTGTGATTTTCCGCTCGAAGTCTGCTTGTCAGTCGCTCCCATACCGGGACTCTTCGACAAGCACCCCTGGGGCAGACCCATCTCAAAGGAGGAAGCCTACGCAGTTATCGAGAAAGCAGAGGATGCAGGCCTGGTGCACATGGTGAGTAACGTGGAAAACGGCCACGGGTTCATCTGCAATTGTTGTGGCTGCTGCTGCGCCGTGCTCAAGGGCATCAACAAGCTGGGACTGACGGACGTGGTTAATTCCGACTTCTACTCAGTGATCGATGCGGACAATTGCACTGAGTGCGGTCTCTGCGCAGACTCTGTGTGTCAGGTGGACGCAATCAGCGAGGGTGATGACACTTACAAGGTCGATCAGCGTCGCTGCATCGGCTGCGGCGTGTGTCTGGAATCCTGCCCGGTGGAAGCGATCGCGCTGCAGCCGAAGCCCGAGGCAGAACTGGTCGCCTCGCCCAGGGATGACGCAGCCTGGATGGATCAGCGCAGCAAGCAGCGTGGGGTCGATTTCAGTCCCTACAGGTAGTCGAGCCTGGATCAGCTCGAGAGAAAAGCACCCGCTTCGCGCCGGAACCAGTCGGCCCACGCCTCGATCCCCGCCCCGGTCTTGGCCGAGATCTCGAAGATCTGAAGCGTCGGGTTCAGTCGGAGCGCCCGCTGGCGCAGTGCTGCCAGGTCGAAGTCCGCGAACTCGAGATAATCGATCTTGTTCACCAGGAGTACGTCACAGACGGAGAACATCAACGGGTACTTCAACGGTTTGTCGTCCCCCTCGGGAACGCTCAGGATCATCGCGTTCTTGATCGCCCCCGTGTCGAATTCGGCCGGACAGACCAGATTACCGACGTTCTCGATGATCACGGCGTCGAGGTTGTCCAGATCGAGTCCTTCGAGACCGCGTTTAACCATCGAGGCATCGAGGTGACAAAATCCCCCTGTTCGCAATTGAATGGTGCTGATCCCCTGCGCGGCTACCTTCTCCGCATCCACCATGGAGTCTATATCCGCCTCGATCACGCCGACCCGCAGGTCATCGCCCAGGGCAGAGATGGTGCTGAGGATCGTGGTCGTCTTACCGGCGCCTGGTGAGGACATGAGGTTGAGGAGAAAAGTCTGCTCCTTGCGGAGCCGCTGCCGGAGCTCGTTCGCAAGCGCCTCGTTGTCCGCGTGGATGTCCTGCTTGACCTCGATCAAACGGATTTCATTCATCAGACCACCTCCAGATTCATCACCGTGTACTCTCGGCCCGAGATCATGCGAAAGTTGGGTTCGTCGTCCTGGCACTCCGGACACTTCGCCTCGCCCAGCTCATGCTTCGTGACCTTGAAGTGGGCGCCGCAATCCTCACACGCGAGGACGATCGGCACCTGCTCGATCTCGAGCTTTGCATTTTCCGCGAGCGTTCCCTTGCTCAAATAGTCGAAGTAGTGCTGGATCCACTCTCCCTCGAGGTCGGTGAGATCCCCAATGCGCAGGTGGATGTTCACAATTCGGCTCACATCCTGACCCTCGACATGTTTAAGCGCGATCTCGAGTATCTGTTCGGTGACCTGGAGTTCGTGCATGCCGGGGTTTTTTCTCCTCGCCGGGGCTCTTCTCCTAAGCGGGGATGAACTCCTGCGGCCGGACTTCAGTCATCTGGATCGCTTCAGTCGCACAGACGATCTGGCACAAACCACATCCCAGACACTTCTCCTCGTGCACGGCGGCAAACCCGCCGTCATCCTCCAGGTGCATAGCGTCAAAGTAGCAGCGCTCGACGCAGAGCTCGCAACCAGTACAATCTTCCTCAACAATCGTCGCCCGGAAACGGCTCGGAACGATGAACTTGCCCAGCCCCTCGCGGATCGACGTCCAGTTGATGCAGCAGTCACTGCAGCAGTTGCAGATCACGTGGCCAACGTGGGTTCTGGAGTTTCCAGCTGTGTGCACGAGACCCTCTTCCTCGCAATCCCGCAGCAACTCCACAGCCTCTTGCTTCGAGAGCTTTCGGCCCGTGCCACGCTCGATGGAGTAGTCGGCTGCCTTGTCGAGTTGCAAGCAAACGTCGACCGTATGGCCGCAGGCGCCATCAATGGCGCGACAGGAACAGCGAGTCACCGCAATGTTACGTGCCCGATCAATCAGGTCCGTGACGTCATCGGCGGCCAGGATCTGGCTGTTATAGTCGATACTCAAGTTGACAGGGATCACTCGCAACACCGGGTTGGGGAGATTCTCCTCCATCATCCGGTTGGCGTCGATCCAATCCTCGTCCATCCATTTCATCCAGAGGGGCATCAGTTCCGGGGGTGGGTCCTTCATCACTGCGCTCGAGTCGTGGAACTGCATAAAGCTGCGGACGCGGTAATAGCGCACGCCCTCTGGCTTCTTCGATTTGAAGAGCAGACCCTTCTTGAAGAGTGGATCGATCATGGACTCGATCGTGGACTCCTCGAATCCAGTTCGCTCCGCCAGATCTGCGACCGTCCCGGGGGGTGAGGCTGCGAGGAGCAGAGTCGCCTCCTGTTCATCAGCCAGCGTCTTGAAGATGTCCGGCACAATCCTGGACTTGCCCTGACCGATGCCCGCTGCAAGCTGTTCGTAAACTGTCTGCTCTGTCATTTTATAACCCTCAGAAGTGTAAGGATATAAAATCAAGTATTACCACATCTTTCCCTGATGATCAATGTATGCTGTGAGAACTCGAATGCTTGTGGGCGTGACGAAGATCGGCTCCGGGCTAGGGCCTGGGCTGCAACTCAAACAACCAGAGATCTCCTGATGTGACCATCTCCTGCGGTACCGTGGCGCCACCAGCATACTTTCTGCCCAGCTCTGCCAACACGGCCAAGACGATGTCCCCCGCCTGGATCCGGACCAATTGGCGTGCATAGAGCTTGCCGTCAACCCGCAATATTGCCCGGCCATCCTGTTCGGCTTCCCTGGGCCAGTGTTTCCAGATTTTGCCCCGTATCGTGTTCATATAGCCTGAAGGAATGAAAATGCGTCCATCGTGCTCCAGAATAAAAGTCGTGCGTGATCGCGCCGGATCCAAAAGCTGGAATTCAACCGTGACATAGTCCCGCAAAAAAGCCCAATCCGGCTCTTCAGGCCCACGCTGCCACTCGCCCGCCACAAACGGCCCGCCAGCAACAATGGCTAAACGGCCTGCGAATGGGCCATCATGGAATCGCGCCACTGTAAAAACGCCAACAACGGCCACCACCACTAAAACCAGCAAGCCCCCTGGAATGTATAATATCCATTTCATCGTAAAACCCCTTTTTTATTGAACTCTCACCTGTCAGAAAAAGAACATCTCCTCATCTTTAAAGTCACGACAAATTGCTATCATTTCTTCACCATCGTAGCATTGTTTTGTCAGGCCAGTTCGATGCAGGCAACATTCTCTGGCGTAATCTGGTCTCTTCTCGAATGATGACCCCCGCCCTCGTCTTTGCCCTGGTTGGCCCAATTATCTATAGGTCCGGAATAATCAATCTCTACTGGTTTTTTGTCACATGCCGCAATACAGGTAAGAATAATTACCGACATCAATGGCTTGTTCATTATTATTGCCTTGAGTGTGGCATACAGTTTCCATGTTACAAAGAAATACCTGAATCGGAAACCCGCTCTGATATCGAAAAAGTAAATTTGTGCAATCGATGTCGTCAGTCATTTGACCCAACGAGGGGATCAGTCCGGGGATGATTGGGCGCAACGAGTTCGCTGAAACTCTTACGATAGTTTGCAAACCCGTTAAAAAAGTAGTTTATTTCCGTTATCCTCAACTTGCTATTCTTGTGATATTCAAAGGAGATAATAGGAAGTAACCCATGAAAACACGAATATTTGTCGTTCTGTCAATCTCGTTGCTAATGTCTGCCCAGACCGTCACTGCTGCACCTGGCCACGAGACCATCACCATCTGGTCCGATGGGGTGCGCATGGCGGGTAATCTATGGAAACCGGAAGGTCTTGCTGCGGATGAAAAGCGCGCGGCCTTGCTCATGGTGCACGGATGGGGTGGCCTTAAATCCCATCTCAATCAGGCATATGCGCCGCAGTTTGCAGCACTCGGCTACATCGTGCTTACTTTCGATTATCGCGGCTGGGGTGATAGCGATGGCAAGCTGATTCGCGTCGGCGACAAACCCGCAGACACCAGCGCAGATTTCAATCTCAAGGTAAGCGAAGTACGCACTATCGTAGATCCGTTGGATCAGCTCGAGGACATTCGAGCCGCTCATGCCTACCTGGTGGGTGAGCCACAGGTGGACGGTAATCGGCTGGCTGTCTGGGGCACCAGTTTAGGTGGTGGTCTGGCATTGCAGATTGCCGCTACCCTGTCGGGTTTCAAGGTGCTCATGGCGCAGGTCGGCAGCGTCAATCCGCGCGCGGATGTGAGCGAGACCTCGGATAATCCCCTGTCTGCAGCCAATGCACTGCGCCTGCGCTCCGCGGTTAGCCGCGGTGACCTGCCACCCTTCCCTGGTCCAGGTTCTGGCATTGAAGGCCTGGGCGGCTATCCGGATTGGCATCGTTTCGAACGCTACGATCCTTTCGCTACGGCAGATCAGCTAACCGCTGCAACACTGATTATCGACGCTGCCGATGAGGAACTCTTTGACATTGCAAGGAATGGTGCGGCCCTCTTCAAGAAGATCAAGAATCAAGTCACGGCCCGCTACGAAACCCTGCCAGGCAGACACTACGACATCTATCGTGGTAAGGGTTATACCGCTGCACTCGCCATGCAGAAAGAGTGGCTACAAAAACACCTGCCGGTCAAATGAAGAGCAGTCAATTTCCAGTTTTCTTGTATCGAGATAAGATCCTAATCAAGAGAACAAAATTCTCGGCGCATCTATGCCCGATCACCCTGACCCTTTCAACATGGCTTTGAATGATAATCTGAACAAGGCGTCTCCAATGGATAAGGATCCAGCGTACGGCTGGTTCATGGTTTTCGTTGTCTTCATTCTTGGTTCCCTGTCCTTCGGAGCATTGGCGTCTATCTCTGTATTCCTGAAACCGCTGTCCGCGGAATTTGGCTGGGGCCGCGGCGAGACTTCGCTGGGATATACCGTCATTGCATTCTCGTCGGCATTGTTTGGTGTGCTCTGGGGTACTATCGCTGATCGTTATGGGACTCGCTGGTTCGGTGTGGTCGCCGCACTGGCCATGACTGCAAGCCTTTTCATGCTAAGCGAACAAACCAGTATATATGAGTTCTATGCCTGCTATTTTCTTTTTGGGGCGTTTGGCAACGCCATGGTGACATCGCCATTGTTTGCCAATGTGGCATTCTGGTTTCGACATAATCCCGGACTGGCCCTTGGAGTTGCCGCTTCAGGTGGTGCAGTGGGGCAAGGCGTATTGCCTTATATCGCTGGACTTGCCATCACCAATCATGGCTGGCAGAGCGCCTATGTCATCCTGGCATGGACTTATCTGGTCATTGCCCTGCCGATTGCCTTTTTCGTGCGGGAGTCGCCCTGGCGTGATCAAGCAAGGATGGCGCCCGAAAGTGAAGTCAGAGACTTTCCTCTTTCTGAAGTTGAGGTGATCATTTGGATCAGCGTTGCAATTATCTTCTGCTGCAACTGCATGTCAGTACCCATCGTTCATCTGGTTCCGCTATTAACGGATGCTGGTTGGTCGATGGAATTTGCCACCAGTGTGCTGCTGGTACTCATGCTGTCGGGTGGATTCGGTCGAATCATGGGGGGCAAGCTGGGAGACATCATTGGTGCACTGCCAGCCTACCTGATGATGTCGTTGGGTCAAACTATTTCCGTGTTCTGGTTTCCCCATGTAGAAGGTGTTGCGAGCCTGTATCTGCTGGCCGTATTCTTCGGCTTTACCTACTCCGGGGTCATGTCCAGCATTCTTGTCTGTACGCGCATGATGGTGCGTGCCCGATTTGCGGGCAGAGCCATGGGTATCACAGCGTTCTTTGGCTGGGGTGGTATGGGTATGGGTGGATTTCTGGGTGGCCTGTTTTTCGATATGCATGGCGACTATGTCTGGTCCTACGCCTTCGCGTCCATTATGGGTGTGTTAAATCTCGTTATCCTTGGCCTCTTCTATCTGCGTATCAACTCAAAACAGCCCCTCCAACCTGCAAGAGTGACTTAGGATGCCAAACCCCGATTTAATCATTAGGTTCAAAGCTTCATCGGTTATTCCGTTTCGCCAGTATGATCCGGACAAATCATATCCGATCTCAACTCGATTGTTTGTCTGGTCCCAATTGTGAAATCCACAAGTACCAATTGGTTCTTCATTTTCTTCTAGCTGAATTATCCAGCGATGACAGCTGATATCTTTCGGATTTGCGCCCCATTGAATGATTTCTTCTGCTTCATTTTCATTGGTTACAGGTTCTTCATCGGCAGGATATTTGTACACATCAGTAAAGGTCATATGACGTAAGATCAACCTCTTGGCATCTATTTTCGGAAGGCATAGCGTTTCTTTTTTCTTGGCATATCCCCGGTTAATATCCCCTGCTTGATGTTGCCAACTCTGCTTGTAAATGGTTTATTAGTATTATATCTCCGGGAAAAGGGATAGTGACTAGATTATTGAGGAGGGACAATGTCCTACGAAACCATTTTATACAGAACAGAAGAGAAGATAGCGATTATAACTTTGAATCGCCCGCAGAAATTCAACTGCATCCGTCCGCCCATGCCCGACGAATTGGAGGATGCCTTAAAACAAGCTAACGCGGACAAGGAGGTTCGTGTCATTATTCTGCAAGGTGCTGGCAAGGCGTTCTGTGCCGGGTTTGATTTTTCGGAAGATCTTGACCATTTCGAAGGGTGGGGGATCAATGTCAGCGATGATCAGTGGGATCCCGGGGTGGATATGATGGGGGTGACTAATCCATTTACTAGTCCGGTAGCCAAATTCAATGGCATCTGGAAAGGACCCAAACCTGTCATCGCAAAGGTCCATGGTTGGTGCGTCGGTGGCGGATCCGATATGGCGCTGCTGTCTGATATTGTGATTGCTTCCGAGGACGCCAGAATCGGTACGCCCTACTCCAGGGTTTGGGGGTGTTATCTCACCGGGATGTGGATCTATCGTCTGGGCCTTACGAAGGTGAAAGAACTGGCGTTGACGGGGGATAGTCTATCCGGAAAAAAAGCCGCCGAAATGGGTTTGATCAACCGGGCTGTTCCTGTTGAAAGACTCAATGAAGAGGTGATGGAATGGGCAAACAAGATGGCTCAGTGTCCCGCCACTCAGTTAGCAGCAATGAAATTGATTGTAAACCAGGCATTCGACAATATGGGACTGCAGTCCACTCAAACCCTTGGGGTGATTCTGGATGGCTCCATGAGGAACACCCCCGAAGGGCTGGATTTTGTGGAACTCGCCAAGTCAGAAGGGGTGGGAGCCGCTGTTGCGAAACGGGATGGCCCTTTCAATGATTACTCCATGGGACCAGCGGAAGACCAACCGTTTGGCGTGCCAGAAATGCTCTAGCTCGCGCGGTTATACAAGAAGCAGAAGGGGTCAGGTCTTGATATAATACTTTTTACATCATATTTCTTACCACCTAAAGGTATTATATCAAGACTTGACCCCTTAACAGTTGGAAAACATCCAGCCCAGGGGCTACTATGAACACTATCTGGCGTGGCTGGAGTAGCGATTTTGATGGACAAGAAGGCGTTACTGGGTGAATTGACGATCGATTCAGAAGATCGGGAATCGAAAGGTAAATTATCACAATACTTTGTGACCGGGTTGGCAGCTATTGCTCTCGGCGTTTTAGCCTGGTTTTGGCTGTTTCCCCAACAGGAGCCACTGGTCGTTCGCACTGTCACCGCACAACCCGTTGCAAGCTTACAGCAAGCTCCCACCAACACAGTACTGGATGCCAGCGGTTATGTGACAGCCCGCAGACAAGCCACCGTTTCCTCTAAAGTAACGGGCAAGGTGCAAGCGGTCTTTATCGAAGAGGGTGTCAGCGTAAAAGAGGGTCAGTTGTTGGCCAGGCTGGACGATAGTCTTGAACGAGCTCAGTTCAATCTAATCATATCACAACTTAAAGCAGCGGAGGCCGGACAGAAGGAAGTGAGCGTGCAATTGCATGAAGCACGCCTGACTCTTAAACGAACCCTCGAATTGGCCGCTGACAAATTGGCAAGTCAGGCCGATCTGGATAATGCCCAGTTAGCGGTAGATTCGCTCAAGGCGAGGCGGGAACGCGTTCGCAGGGAAATTGTCGTCGCCGAACATCGGGTCAAGTTGCAACAGCAACGACTGGACGATCTCGAAATCCGCGCACCTTTTTCGGGCGTAGTCATCGCCAAGGCTGCCCAACCGGGTGAAATGATATCTCCCCTATCGGCGGGTGGTGGTTTTACGCGCACGGGTATCTGTACAATCGTTGATATGGACTCGTTGGAAATCGAAGTGGATGTCAACGAAGCCTACATTAACCGTGTATCTTCCGGGCAACCGGTTACCGCTACGCTTAATTCTTACCCGGACTGGAAGATCCCGGCAGAAGTCATCACCATCATTCCAACTGCGGATCGCAATAAAGCCACTGTTCGGGTGCGTATTGCATTTCTGGAAAAAGACGGCCGAATCCTGCCTGATATGGGCGTAAAGGTAGCCTTTATGGAAGAACTCATTGAAGCATCAGAACCGAAACAACTAAGTGGTGTGTTAGTGCCCCCGGCCGCCATTACGCGGGCGAATAATCAGAACTTTGTCTATGTAATCAGCGACCGGTCAGTGAACAAAAGGCAAGTCAAATTAGGCACAAAGATCGGGAATCAGCGTAATGTGGTTGCCGGTCTCAAGAGCGGTGAAATCATAGTTGCAGAGGTCTCCAGCGATCTCAGGCAGCAGTTAACCGATGGTAGCCAGGTAACGATAGCTAATTAATTCCGGAGTAACATATGGCGGATAACCTTATCCAGATCCGCGATGTCTGCAAGACATATCACCGGGGCAAAATGGAAATACCCGTATTGCAGGCACTTAATCTGGACATCCAGGAAGGCGACTTTCTGGCTTTAATGGGGCCATCCGGATCGGGTAAAACAACTCTGCTCAATCTGATTGGAGGTCTGGATAAACCGACGTCAGGCTCAGTTGAGATCGGCGGCCAACGAATTGATCAGCTATCGGAAACCCGGTTGGCCAGGTGGCGATCCCGTAACGTCGGTTTTGTGTTTCAACTTTACAATCTGCTGCCGGTATTGACCGCGCAAAGAAATGTTGAACTGCCACTGTTGCTCACCGGTTTATCCGGCGCCGAAAGAAAAAAACGGGCACTCACAGCACTGAGTGTGGTCGGCCTGGAAGACAGAGCGACTCACAAACCCGCCGAACTTTCCGGCGGACAGGAACAGCGCGTTGCCATCGCCAGAGCCCTGGTTTCCGATCCATGTTTGCTGATCTGTGACGAACCCACTGGTGATCTGGACAGGAAGACAGCCGATGAAATTCTGGATCTTCTGCAAGTGCTGAATCGAGACCATGGCAAGACCATTGTCATGGTGACCCACGATCCCAAGGCGGCCGACCACGCTAACCACCGCCTGCATCTGGACAAGGGCAGCTTAACCGCAGAGATACCAGCGTGAAGTACTTCAGCCTTATATGGGCAGGTCTTTATCGAAAACCTATTCGAAGTTTCCTGACGCTTGCTTCAATTTTTATCGCGTTTCTGTTGTTCGGCTTGTTACAGTCGGTGAGCAGAGCGTTTGAATCGGGTGTCGACTTGTCCGGGGCGGACCGATTGATTGTTGCCCCCAAATACTCAATAGTGGATTTGATTCCCCTCAGCTACAGAAATCAGATCCGGCAGATAGAAGGTGTGGAAAACATTGCCCATCGCACCTGGTTTGGCGGCACCTATAAGGATCCTGCGAATTTCTTTCCGCGATGGCCGGTACCGGCAAAGGAATTTCTGGAAATCTATACGGAATACATATTGCCTCCGGAGCAGAAACAGGCATTTATAACGATACGTACGGGTATCATTGCGGGACGCTCCATCGCTGACAAATATGAATGGAAAGTCGGCGATAAAATACCATTCATAGCCGATATCTGGGAGAACAAGGACAAGGGGCCCTGGGTATTTGATCTGGTGGGTATCTATGACGGCAAGGATGAAACAGTCAGCACCGACCAGATGTTTATTAATTATGATTATTTCGATGAGTATCGTGCTTTTGAGGTCGGTGCCGTCGGAACTCTGATCCTGAAGATCAGCGATCCGGATCAATCCGCGGCCATAGCAACCCAGGTCGATGCCATGTTCGCCAACTCATCCGATGAAACCAAAACCTCAACAGAGCAGGCCTATAATCAAATGTTTGCCAAGCAAATGGGAGACATTGGATTCATAATGACCGCTATATTGTCAGCCGTCTTTTTCACAATTCTTCTGCTAACCGGCAATACTATGGCGCAAGCCATCAGAGAGAGAATTCCAGAACTTGCGATACTAAAAACAATTGGCTTTACCAATCGAAGTGTACTCCTGATTGTCATCGCGGAATCCGTTTGCTTGAGTTTACTGGGCGGTATTCTGGGTTTGGTCATGGCGACAATGATGATACCGGGATTAGGTGCATCTATCCCCTTTTTTATAGGTCTGGAAATGAATCCAGTTACATTTGCAACCGGTGTGTGTGCTGCTATCGCTCTCGGCATAGTAGTGGGATTAATGCCCGCATTTCGAGCCATGCGCCTTAACATCGTCGATGCACTTGGAAAACACGTATGAGTTGGTTAAATCAGGCATTGGCGATAACTCTCATGAATTTACGCAATCTGCCCGGCAGACTAGGTGCATCACTTGTTATCGTTGTTGGCATCGCCGGTGTAGTTACGGTGTTGGTTGCCTTGCTGGCAATGGCAAAAGGATTTGAATCAACCCTCAAGAGTACCGGACACGATGACCGTGTAATTGTATTAAGGGGCGGGGCCAATAATGAGATGAGCAGTGTGATTTCGAATGAACACGCGGCCATAATCGCTAACATGCCCGGTATATTAAAAACCGATAAAGGCCCGCTGGCCGCCGCTGAAACCTATGTGATTGCAGATATCAAAAAGAGGAGCAACAACTCCGATGCAAATCTGCCCATGCGTGGCGTGCAACCTAATTCGTTCCTTATCAGGGACGAAACCAGAATAATCGAGGGGAGGAATATTGAATTCGGCAAGTTCGAGATGATTGCCGGAAAGAACGCGGCCAATCAATTTCAGGGGCTGGATGTCGGCAATTCTATTCATATCAGAGGTGCTGATTGGAAGGTGGTGGGAATTTTTTCCTCAGCAGGTAATGTCCATGAATCCGAGGTGTACGTTGATAACGTGATCCTGGCATCCAACCTGAACCGGGGTGGCGCAAATTCGTCTATGATTCTGACTCTGGAATCTCCGCTGGATTTCGATCGGTTGGAACAGGCTTTGGATGCTGATCCGCGATTGGAAACCACGATCAAAAGGGAATCCACATTCTATTCTGAACAGTCAGAAGGCGTAACCACCCTGATTACGCGGTTCGGCTATTCAGTGGCATTTATCATGGCCATCGGGGCGATCTTTGGCGCATTGAATACCATGTATTCAGCGGTCTCGACCCGATCGGTTGAAATCGCAACGCTTCGGGCACTTGGCTTTGGCGCTGCACCCATAGTGATCTCAGTGATGATTGAGGCACTGATATTAGCGCTAATCGGTGGCTTGATCGGCAGTGTAATCGCATACCTTGTCTTTAACGGTTACACAGCATCCACCATGAACAACGTCACTTTCTCCCAGGTTTCATTTAATTTTTCCGTTACCCGCGAACTCCTGGTTCAAGGAATTACCTGGTCTTGTGTTCTCGGCCTGGTGGGTGGTCTGTTTCCTGCTGTTAACGCAGCCAGACAACCGGTTACCGTGGCTCTGAGGGGTATGTAGCCGATAAGTGCTATCGCTAAAAACGGTAACCGATATTAATCAGCGTGTGTTCACGATCTCCAAATCCGGCATCCAGGGTAAACTCGAAGTGCTCACCCAGTTCGCGATGCAGACCAAACCCATAGTTAAACCGTTCGTCCTCGGACAATTCCACCATGAATGGAATCGCACCCAGGCCAGGAATAGCGATAGTGCCCGAGTGCTTTTCGTCAGCTTGCAGCCACATACCACCGACGAAAAATTGCCATTTACCGCTGCGTATACCAACACGAGGTTGCAACGCCAGGGATTCAACTGACGAGTTGAAGTCACCTCCAATATCAGCATCCGAGTAGGTTGCCGTCAATGAGCCAAAAAAGACATCTCCGCCGGCAACAAGTGTGACCCCGCCGCCAAATACATCGCCATCATAGGAGACCGGTATCTCGCTGAATGGCAGCGGCAGACCCGCGCGACTAATATCGACCTTGGTGTCGGCATCTATCTGCCCTGCAATCACAAACACATTCAGAAAGGGTAATATCCATACATCCAGCTTCAAATCTATATGCTTCAAGTCATTCTTGACATTCAGAAGACTCGGATCACCCAGACTCAACCCTGGAAACTGGAATACCAGGCTATCAAGCGAGTAGTCCTGTTTCATGGCATAATAATCAATGCTGAGACCCCAGGGTCTGGGGAGTTCTTGCCCACCGGCCAGGTGTTTCATAAAAGGTAGTTTTGATTCGGCAATGACAGTAAATGACAGCAACAGAAAGACGATAAACAAACAGATTTTTCTCATCCGTCCAACCTCCATATTTATACATAACTTCCGTTAATTGCTACTGCGAAGGGACAATCAACATAACTACTGTATATTAAGTATACCATTTCTGTTTCAATCCAGCCCGCGTGAAGGGGCGACCTAAGCGGAGCGATTAAGGGAAGCGGTATAGCAGCTTCAATCCACGCCCCCGTGAATAGGTAAAGGGGTCAAGGGAAAGGGGTCAGGTCTTGATATAATACTTTATACATCATATTTCTTACCATCTAAAGGTATTATATCAAGACTTGACCCCTTAAGAAACGGCCCATCCTCAATGTAACAATGCGTTTCATCGCCGGAAAGTGACATAG